>JBFLWQ010000005.1 GCA_040757775.1 Thermodesulfobacteriota bacterium | reverse complement strand
CAAAAAAGGAGGACCCCATGAATAATCTACAGTGTAGAAGAGAAAGGATGAAAAGGATTAGTATCATATTAACAGTACCGCTTTTGTTGTTTTGCTACACTGCGGTTTTGGGTGAAACAAGAGGGGTAACAAAAGATACGATAACCGTTGGGTATTTAACAGCCAACACAGGCCCCATTGCAAAAGATTCACAAGCTGTTTCCAGTGGAGTCCGAAATTACATTCGCTACGTAAATGAACAGGGAGGTATCAACGGTCGAAAAATAAAGGTAATTTATGAAGATACTGGCTACTCTATACCGAGGGCATTGGCATCTTTCAAAAAGCTTCTCTATAGGGACCAGGTTCTGACGTTTTTTGGCCCCACCTCTACAGGCGAAACGACGGTTTTGTTCTCACAGATTGGAAAGGAAAAGATTGCCATATTGACGATCAGCCCATCTCAACAAATGTTTAAACCTTTCCACCGATATGTTTTTCATATTTTCTTGTCTTATGAAAATTGTGTTGAAATATTATTTGATTATATAATCAACGATATGAAAGCTAGGAATCCTAAGATAAGTATTGTCTATCCTAATATAGATGTTGGTAAAGGGCCAGCAAGAGTGGCAAATGAAAGGGCAAAGATGATGGGAGTTGAACTCCAGGATGTTATATTGGAGATGAATGAATTGGATGCAACCTCCCAGGTTCTCTCCATGAAGAGGTTCAACCCAGATATCGTGATAATTCAAGGCCTTGTCCAGCAGGCTTCTCTCCTTCTCAGGGATGCAAGAAAACTCGGTCTTAAGACGAACTTCTTAGGGACACTGTTATCTACGAACGAGGACATTATTTCTCTCGCCAAAGAAGCATACAGGGGGTTTATCGGGGTACATAGCGCCAGGTCAATTTATGAAGATGCACCAGGGGCTAAGAAGATGAAGGAGATAACACTAAGATTCTACCCTGGTGAAGAAAAATCCTATAGCAGCAAACTGTACACGTATGGGTGGGCATACGCAATCCTTTTTATGGAGGCTATGAAGAGGGCGGGAAAAGAACTGGACAATGAGAATTTGGTGAAGGCAATGGAGGGCATGAAGGGCTTTAGCCCGTGGGGCCTCGTTGGTCCGGTTAACTGGAGCCCCAATAATAGGGAAGGGTCGAGAAGTGGGATACTTTACAAACCTGATATCGAAAAAGGTATCCTCATACCGATTAGTGACTGGAGGGAGCCCATTTCCCGTTAGAGTTTTGTGACTAGGAAGATGTTGAATGTAAGGGAATGGTCGCCCACTCTCAGGATATATTTTTACTGTCCAAAAGAAAGGTTACAGGCCCATCATTTAATATATATACATCCATCTTGGCTTGAAACTCACCAGTGGCTACTATTGCGTTGTTTTTTATCTGTGAGACGAAGTATTGATATAATGTTTTGGCTTTTTCAGGTTCGGCTGCATTTGCAAATGATGGCCTTCTCCCTTTCCGACAGTCACCCAGAAGGGTGAACTGGGAAATAACCAGTATCTCTCCGTTTATATCTTTTAATGATAGATTCATTTTCCCATGAGAGTCCTCAAAAATCCGCAGGTTTATTATCTTGGATACAAGGTAATCCGCATCGTTTTGGGTATCTTCTTTTTCAATCCCCAGGAACACGAGCATGCCTTTCCCGATTTTACCTATCAGTTTATCACCAATTGATACCCTGGAATCTTTGACCCTCTGGATTACAACCTGCATTTATGTCCTAAAGCCTTCATTGTACTAGGCACTTCTCTTTGAGGCTTTTAATGGGTTTATCATCTTCTGGGTTACCGTGCTTTCTTTTTTAATATGTGTGGCAAAATTGCAGTCGCCAACTCTCCATTTGCTTGCAGGATCAGCACATGATATGCAGAATTTCCCCGAAGAGTAATCTTGAATCCTGTCACATCCCTCGCAGGAGTCGACAATTGGATAACATTTTCCTCCATTAAAAGAGCAGCCTTTCTTCTTCATGAATATGCAGTTTACACCTACCTTAACAGTTTGACAAACCAATTTTAATCCCTCCAATCTTATTTTATTAGATAACCTAGATTTTGACAAAAAAAAGCCGAATTACCTTTGACTCCTAAGCCGTAAATTTTTAGATCGGCAACTCGGCAGTCTCAATTATTAAAATTAATTTGTCTTTTTACCAAGCCTAATTTTTTTTGTCAAGTAAAATGTAAAAAAGGGGAGGAAAGTGTGTAGGCATCTATGAATCTATCAATAATGGACTGTATGATTGCCTCTGCCTCGTGCAATTCATCGACTGAATTAAACTCGGAACCCAGACTTACCAGAATCTTGTCAAAGGACGATCCTCTGATTCCAAGTTTTTTTTCATATTCTATCTTGGCTATGTGATATTCTGCATATGAGAAAAAGTATTTGCCAAAACGTTTCTCCTCACTTTTGAATTCCCATTCTTCCTTTAATCTAAAATAATCTGAGATAATTCCTTTTAACTCAGGTCGTTTTATCCTTTCAGGATCTATGGTTTCGCCAAGGGCATTATTTACAATTCTGAAATATTCCTTTACAAAGTCGATGTCGGTAATGACCAGACCATAGACGTACCAGTCATCTGATCCATAGATAACGGCTTTTTTTTCTGCTTCTGTGAGGTAGGTATAACTGGGGCATTCGTGAGAGGCACATAGTTCCCTGCCATAGAAGGAATTGTCCCTCAGGTCTTCCCCTCTGTTCACCATGGGATGGAGAAGACAACCTATTCTTTTCCGCTTTTCATCTACAAAACCCAGAAATTCACAATTATAGATGGTCTCAAAAAGCTTTGAGCAAAAAAACAGTTCCGAAATCTTTTCCCGGTATCTATCAAATGAGTTGGAACTGCGTACCAAAGACTGGAAAAAGTCGGTCTTTTTATGGAGTAAAGGCTCCAGTGTATCCCTTGAATGATCATTCCAGTTATATAGCCCACAGCAGGCACCGCATGACTTTACGGAATCAGGTTGGCAGAGGTAAGACGAATTCATAGACAAAAAATATAAGTCCTTCAGTCGTATGTCTCCATCGGATCCAGTCGTATATGGACACTAACCTCTTTGACACCTGGAATGGTCTTAGCAACACCCTCTATATCCTGAACCAATTTTTCTTCATGGGATAGTCGGGCACTGGTTGCTACGGATACCTTTCCGCTATCAGCAGAGACTTCGATATCGGGTTTTAAGTCTATCAGGGCGACCTTAACCTCAGAAGCAAGGAATATATCATCCATTGCCTTTTGGGATTCAGGGGTTGTCTTAAAATCCTTCAACCCCGCGGTATGGCATATGATGTCCACTGCATCATCTACAGTGATTTTTCTTATATGGAGAACCATATCATAGAGGCTTGGGTCCAATGTGTCAATCCCATAGAGTGATATGCTCCATTTTCTTCGTTGTTCGTCAATCTTTTTTAGAAACTGCAATGCCTTTTTTCTAGAAACCTTATCCCGCTCCATCACCAGTCTGATACGATCCTCCAGATCGGCAATGATCCTAACTTTGAGCACATGTGATACCCCTTTGACGAAGAAGTGACCAGCAAGACCATGATAGACTATGTTGTCTTTCTGCAAATGTCTTAACAATGCCGATTGTATATAGGCAACATACTTTTCCTTTCCATAAGTTAAACGATCCAGAAAGGAAGGAGCGTCCTGGATAGCATGAACGAGTTTTGTCTCAGGAACGTTAAATTCTTCCGATGCCTCTAGAAGGACGTCTCGGGCGATACACTCGTAGCCAAGTTTTTGAGCCACCTTCTCTGCCACTTCTTTCCCTCTACTGTATGATCCCCTTGAAACTGTAATAATAGACATAATTTCTCTCCTTACCCTTTAGGGGTTGACTGATAAAAGAGGTTCTTCTCCCCTTTAGTTCTTAAAAAAGGTAACAAAAGTATACTAGAGAAAGGCTTTGGAGTCAAGGAAGATTTGTAAATAGGCTATACTGTATCTTTAATAAAAGGGTTGAAATCCTTCTCCTGTTTCACCGTAGAGGTTGATGCATATCCATAGTTGTGGCCTGGCATTATTATGGTTTCATCTGGAAATGTCAAAAGTTTTGTTTTAATGGACATCAAAAGGACTGGCCACGAACCTCCAGGGACATCCGTTCTTCCCACACCTCCCACAAAAAGGGTGTCTCCTGTGAAGAGATAGCCGTTTAAATGGAGGGTAATCCCTCCTGGTGAGTGACCTGGTGTGAGTATTACATTGAGGCTGAGCTTACCAATATTAATGGTATCCCCTTCTTTAACAGTAATGTCTGCTGGCGGAGATGGTTTTGATGCAAACATAGAAAGAAGAAAATTCGGCTGCTTCGTAAGAAGGTGCTTTTCATTTTCATGTATTACTATCTTGGCACCTGTTTTTGCGACCATATCGGCATTGCCCATAGTGTGGTCTATGTGTGAATGGGTATTGACAATGTACTTTATATCGATCCCATTTTCGCTGCTGATAGAGAGTATTCTATCGGTCTCGGAGGCAGGATCAATTACTAACCCCTCTCCAGTTTCCTTGCATCCCACTATATATGCAAAGACAGCCAAATTACCAACCTCCAATTGTTTTACAAACATAATTACCCCCTTTTGATTTCAACAAAACCCTTCTTATATATCTCTTTAAGCCCTTCAACCAGGACAAATCTTCCCAACGGTACTACCTCGCAAGGAAGGGATTCAATAAAGAGCCTGTTTTCACATAATCCTCCACTGAGATACATCTTTTCTGGTTTACCTGTAAAGTGATAAACATTCATGGCAATCCCCTTGACAAACCTGGCCAAGGCATTCTCTTCTTCCCCTGTTTTTATTATTTCGTCGAATATTCTGGATATACCAATAAGCCCGCATGTTACAGGGTAGCCGTTCTCTGGCAGTTCAAGTTTGTTACAGTCGATTTTATAGTACATTTCTAGAAGTTCTATGGCAAAACCCTGGGATGCTCCGCATTCCTGATTCCATCCGGTCTCTACAAACCGTCCGTCTCTATAGAGTACATACTTGATATCTCTGCTCCCTACATCTACAAGAAGGAAATCCCTTTCATTTATAAATCTGAGACCACCTTCGGAGAGGGCTATCAGTTCATTTATATACCTCTTTGACCTCTTTTCAGCATTATGCCCACAGGCAAAGTCCGCTATTATCTCTTTGGGTACTTCCTTTGTCTTTACAATCTTCACGGAACTGTCTAAAATCTTCGACCAGGTACTGCCAAAATCGGCGAAGACCGTCATACCAAAGCCCCCCTGAGATATATAAATGCCTCTATCTGGGCCTTCACTGAAGCGGTAAGACTCCCACCACAATCCACATACAGTCCTCGGTAAACCCTGGCAAGGTTTTTTGCCAGAAGGTTCTTGGAACAGAATGTCTGGGCATAGAAAACCGTCGGGATACCCTTCTCTACATAGCATTCTATCTCCAAATCATCTGGAGTACCATTTTCAAAGCATCGTGTCCACCCAAATATCCTTGTTCCTTCTGGAAAAAGATCAAATATCTTCGTGTCCCAGCAAGGGACAGACCAGAATCCTACCCTGGGATTGGGTTCCCTCTCCAGTTCATAATCCTTGTTGTCAATAATATTATTAAGGATTAAGTCGAATTTTTCCCGTAAGGGCAGCATGGAATCACATATCACGGTCCCACGGCCTTTCCTGTTCTGGTTTCTGGTTTCTATGATATCCATACTGAAGTGCTCCCTCAATATCCAGCTTAGAAACCTTCCGGAGTCGCACTTTCCCTCCCCCACATCAAAGATGATCCTTCGAGGGCGAAAGGCTAATGCGTTATTGAAAACCCTTTTTATAACAGAACAGGAAATCTTTGGAAGGTAGAGGTCACTCTTTTCTTCTACCTGACCAAGATCATTATCAAGGTCTATCAATTCCTCAGATCTGTATTTCTCAATTACATCATTGGGAGGATGCCCTACAAAACCCACCTTCAAAATCTAAAACTCCTTTTATTATGGATTTTTCAAAACCTCATCATGCTTTCCGACAACACGCAATACTATCGCTTCACTGTCGTACTTCCAGGTCATCCGAATTGACATACTCACGCTGCATTCAAAAATATCGTTTGTTCCTTGAACCTTCTTAGTTCTTAGTGAGGAATGATGTGTGTTCCTACTCATCGAGCTGAGTTTTTTATGCAGTGCCTTTTGTTCATCTTTGGAGAGCTTTTTGTAGGATTTCTTAAACCTCTCGGTAAAAATAAACTCCATTGCTTATGAATCCAGCTTTTCTATCAATTCTTTCACGCTTCTGGCCTTCTGCACCCTGCCATGTTTAATATCCTCATCCGCTTCCTTCTCCATTGCCTGCCATTCCTTTGACCAGAACCAAGTCTGAGATCTATCAATTACAAGAACAGGTTTGATAATAATCTTGTCGTCGTCCACAATGACGTCCAGATTATCGCCTTTCTGTAATTTCATCTTTTTTACGATCTCCCTTGGTAAGGTTATCTGAGACCTGCTCCTTAATTGGGTAATCATACATTATCTCCTAATTTGATTTTCTTACATTCGCATTATATCACTTTTCTGATGTTTGGCAAATGTTTTTTACGCCTAGTATAGCATTTCGAAAATAACATCCCAATCCTGTCATTTCGAGTAAAACGAGAAATCTTATTTATAACGTGTAGTTAAAAAGATTTCTCCTTCGGTCGAGATGACATGTTAATAAAGAAACGCCCTACTGCTGTTATGTGGAGTGGGGTGTGCGATTATTTTTTAAGCAAAATTGACAACCTGAACTGAGCGATTAACTGCAAAACTTTTTTTGTGCAACTTAATGCGCTCAATTTCATGAAGTGTTTCTGCCTCAAGGTAACTTTCTCCGCAGTGTGGGCATGTAATAACAGGGACATTTTCTATAACCAATATGTCCTTGCCCTTACCGTAAGTCCTGGCAACCTTGCGGATGCGCGCACCTTGTTTCCCGCAATTATCACAAATCATTTCTCTTCCTGCTTTCATTGAATGTTATGGTACATATACTGTAATAATAACCAACTTGCCTGTTGGGCTCAATTTGGCTACAACTTCAAGTTCACCGCCGGAAAGAGATTGTCCATTTATTCGATATTTCTACTCGGCAGTAACTTTGTCTTTCTGTCTTTCCAAAATCTTTCCGGTAAGAATACAACCTTCGACATCAAAGATGGAAAGATTGTCATCGTTCATCTCTTCTTCAGAGTGGATTGACATTATGTATTTCCGCTTGCGTATTTTGTCTTGTATCTCCTTCAAAATGCGGTCAAACATCTATATCCTCATATTTATTGTCTTTCCTCACGCGCCCCATCATCAATGTACTACCCCATAACCGCTACCTGTAAGATGAAGATTATATAACCAAATTATTGCTTAACCTACTTGTATTGTCAAAGGATTTTTGCGAATTGGAGATGACTTCAATACTGTTTCTTCCCCTGATTTTCCTTGTTTTGATTATATCAAAGTTCTATCTTCATCAGGTCTTCGGCAACAATTATCTCTCCCTGGTAGGTCCGTTGCGCTTGACTTTGAATATCATATTTATCGCAGATAGGATAGAGATGGGTGAGCACGAGTCTTTTTGCCCCTGACTCTTTGGCGATCCGGCCTGCGAATGACGGCGTCAGATGACCATCTACCTTAAATTCATCGGGAAATGAACACTCAACAACCAGAAGATCGCTTTCTCTTGCAAGCTCTACTAAATTATCGCAGTAGTCTGTATCGCCAGAATATACAATACTCTTTCCCCGGAATTCCAGCCTATACCCGACACATTCCACACCCTGGTGACAAAGGGGCTTTGATTCAATCAGCACACCATTAATCTTAATCTGATCAATCTCGACCTCCTGGATATTCACAGAAAAAGGCGGGGCTTTAAGGGTAGGAAAAAGGACTTCAAGGTTTTCGTAAAATCTCCTTATACCTTTTGGTCCTGTTATATTGAGATCATTCTCCCTTCTGGGGTAATCATATTTATTGGCAAATATAATCTCTGATAGATCGTTGATGTGATCCGGGTGGGCTACATGGGTATAAAAAACATAATCTATTTGGTGATAGTCAATACCAGCCTTGGGAAGCTGGTAGGCAGTACCGCTGCCGCTGTCAAAAAGAATCGGCTTGTTATTCACCCTTACACATAAACCAGGGGCAGACCTTTTCGATGTGGGCACTCCAACCCCAGAACCTAGTATTACGAGTTCCATTAAACTATCTCACAATGTATAAAAAAGCGAACCAATACGAGATTAACTCATCGGAGATCGCCTTATTTAACCTCATTTTAGGCTACTATCTTAAGTTCCCTCTTTTCTTTTTTTTTCTTCTTTCCTTTCTCTGCCAACAGGTTTTGATTGAAAAGAGCGTTCTTTGTAATAATGGAATTTATAATAAAATAGACTATAACCGACTTTTCCCATTCTTTACTTGTATCGAAATTGCCTATTCTGGTTTGATATTTTGCCCTAAGGCTTCTAAGGGAGGCTTCATCGAAAGCAAGTATCTGCTCAGCTATTTTATTCAAGGCTTTTTCAATCATCTCTCCTTTCCTCCCTCAGCTATTATACCCGAAAATAATTCCCCCAGATCAGTCTGATTCCTCTTTGCTCTCAGTACCCTTGCTCTCAGCGGGTTTTCTCCTTTTAGTAGTCTTCTTCTTACTAACAGGTATCTCCTCTATCTGTTCATGGGGTTCTTTAGCTCTTAGTTTTTTCGCCTTTTTCCTTCGACGTCTTCTTCTTGCCAGTTCCCTATCTTTCTCCCGCATAAGAAAAACCTCCTCCTTCCTGCCTTCTTCAGTTATCTTCAAAACAACACTTTTAAATCTCTTCTGAATCTCCTTCATATTTTTCTTTATTCAACCGATTAATAGACCACCGTCGGGTTATTCTGTCTCCTTTATAAATCAGGATAGTATCGGCATTTCCTTCGCTTATATCTTTGTATATTTGATCCAGTTCGTCTTTATTAACTATATTGTTTCCAAGAACCTTTTCCCTGTACACCCTTACCAGATCCAGACCCTCAGATTCAGCATAGACCTTGATCTTTTCTTCCTGCACTTCCGGGCTTGGATTTTCCTCCTTAATCCTACCGGTATAGGCTTTGATGTAGCCGACAGCCTTTATCTTCCTATATTTCATATCACTGTCATCTCCTCTTTTACTTACCTGAGTGCCTGCAGCCAGACTGAGCCCTCTTTTTTTAAAGGCAACTCAACTATGATGAAGTCGTAAAAAGTCTATATTAATCTTTATTATAAGTCAAAGAATTTTGCCGATACCCATGTTTGTTATCCCCTTGGCATAAGGTTCTTGCCTCCCCCTAAGCCATTTTCTCCTTAACAAATTCTACAATCATATCTGTCTTGCTACCTGGAGGGAAAACCCCATGAACCCCCATTTCCTTGAGAATAGGGATATCCTCCTGAGGAATAGTTCCTCCTACCATTACAACAATATCTTCAACATTTTCCCCTTGAAGTGCATTAAGTACTCTTTGAATTATTCTCATATGTCCAGCCGCCAAAATGCTGAGACCAACTACATTCACATCTTCTTGAACAGCTATCTTGGCTATTGCCTCAGGACTCATATTCCCGGTAAAAATTACCTCCATCCCTGCATTTCGGAGGGCTGTAGTCACTATCTTGGCACCTCTCCAATGCCCATCAATTCCTGGTTTAGCCATCAATACCCTAATTCTTTTTTCCATTCTTCTTGCCTCCGTGCCTTAGTATTCAATAGGAGCCTTCCATTTGGGCCAAATACCACGCCAGACATCCTGGATTTCACCAAGAGTAGCATAGCTCTTTACAGTTTCCATTAATACAGGCATTACGTTTTCACCAGTTAAGCTGACCTGGCGCAAATTCTCCAGGCATTTTTTGACCTTCCGATTTTCTCTGTCCTGCCTCAGCTTCCTTATCTTTTCTGTTTCAATTTCCGTGGATTGAGGATTAGGACGGAAAACGGGAACCTGATAAGGCTCCTCGGGCATCTCAAAGCAATTGAGGCCGACTATTTTTGTTTCACCACTGTTTATTTCCCTTTGTCTTGCCTCCATTGCATCTGCTGCTTCTCTATGCATCCATCCTGATTGCCAAACTTCAAGCAATCCTCCTCTATCCTGTATTTCTTGAAAATACTCCCAGGCTTTCTTCTCCACCTCGTTAGTTAGCCATTCCACGTAATAAGACCCTGCCAAAGGATCAGCGACATTAGTAATGTTAGTTTCATATTGAGCAATTTGTTGGGTTCTTATAGAAAGCAATATACTCTGATCTGTTGGTAAGCAGAGAGGTTCGTCGTAGGAAGTAGCATGAATTGATTGAGCCCCCCCAAGAGCGGCAGCCATTACCTGATAAGCAATTCGCACAGAATTGTTCAGAATTTGCTGATAAACATTAGTAGAACCGGACGTCTGGACGTGAAAGCGAAAAGCCAAGCTGCGCGGATTTTTAGCCCCGTAATGCTCCTTCATCAGTTTACACCATATTCTACGTGCCGCTCTGAATTTGGCTATTTCTTCGAAAAAATCATTATGTGCCGCAAGATGAAAGCTTAAAACGGGAGCGAAATCATCAATCTTGAGCCTGTTCCTCTTTAGCTCCTCTTCGATATATCCTACTGCATTCGCAAATACCGTACCTAGTTCTTGATAGGCATTACACCCATTCTCCCTGTAATTGTAGGAAGCAAAGCTCACCGGGTGCCAGTGGGGAACATTTTCCGCACACCATTCAATCAAATCTACACTTAACCTTAATAAATAAGGCGGGGTAACGCAGTCAATAAGGTTGCAGCAGAGACTAAATACATATGGATCATTTTGACTGGTGCCATCTATCTCTTTCAGGCTGACACCTCGTTTCTCAGCCATAGCGAAATACATAGCTGCAAGGGCAGGGGATGTCCATTGGCTGGTAATCACTGCCGTACTTACTTTATCTATCGGCAAACCATCAAATAGGATCTCCATGTCTGCTAATGAGCTTATTGAGACACCACTTTGTCCTACCTCATCTACGGCACGAGGGTCATCAGGATCAAGACCATTTTCTGTCACTGAGTCAACAGAAATGCTGAAGCCTGTTTCTCCATGTTCATATTTGTATTTATATCTCTTGTTTGTTTCCTCCGGAGTAGCAAAACCGGAGAACTGCCTTATAGTCCATAACCTCCCCCGATACATACTCTCATATATGCCTCTGGTATAAGGCTCTCCTCCAGGCAGTCCCAGGTCTTTTCCTTCATTTAAATCTACTATGTCCTGCGAAGTATAGTATGTTTTTACAGGAATACCTGATCCAGTATGCGCCTCTCGTGTTTTTAATTGACTCATTTTAACCTCCTGGCTAACTTTTAACCACTTCAACCTCTTATACCCGGAAAGATGAAGATTGGTTATATTGTTGGTTACTGATGCTTTTTTCTCCTTTTTCGTTGAAATCAGTATCTTTTTATCAAAAGAAGTCCCAAAAAGTCAAGAAAAATGCCAATGCTTTTCAATAGTCAGAGATCAAAGAGGTAAGTCATAAGGTTTAATGGGGTCAGGTTATTACTGCCTTTTCACTTTAAATTCCATCTTTAAAATTGACATAGGGTATGTATAGAACTATAATTAACCACCTAATATAATCTTTTTGTTGCTTTCCGATGCTTATCCACTGGTTAATGCAGCAAAAGAGAGATAGCGGGCAATAAAATTTTGAAAGAAGGGATAGGAGGTTGGCATGGAGGAACGATTTTACCAGGAAGAGCATAATATTTTTCGTAAGGCATTCAGGGACTTTGTAAACAAAGAGATTAAACCTCACGCCGAAAAGTGGGAGGATGAAAAAAGGATTCCAAGAAGCCTGTGGTACAAAATGGGAGAACAGGGTTATCTATGTCCCTGGGTAGATGAAGAATATGGGGGATCAGGGGCTGGATTTGAATACTCTGTTATTCTTCATGAAGAGACAGCACGTTCTGAGGTGCCTGGCGCTGAGGGGATGGGTTTTCATAGCGATATCTTTGTCCCGTATATTCATCATCATGGGACACAAAAACAGAAAGAAAAGTATCTCCCTGGCTGTGTCAGTGGAAAAATTATAACCTCATTGCCTATGACAGAACCAGAAGCAGGTTCTGATCTTGCCAGCATCCAAACCAAGGCCATCAGGGATGGTAATGACTATGTTGTCAACGGTCAGAAAGTATTCATAAGTAATGGTATAGGCTGTGATTTAGCGATTGTGGCTGTAAAGACTGACCCAAAGGCAAAACCTCCCCATAAGGGGATCAGTATACTTCTCATTGAGGAAGGGACTCCAGGATTTTCGAAGGGACGCCTTCTCGAAAAGACCGGCGGACACAGCCAGGACACCGGAGAATTATTCTTCGAGGATTGCCGTGTTCCTCAGGAAAACCTGTTGGGTGAAGAGGGTGAAGGGTATAAATATTTGATGCATAACCTTCAACAGGAACGACTGATCGTAGCAGTCGATGCACAGGCAGTTGCTGAATATACATTGGAAAAAACCATTGAATATTGTAAAACCCGCAATGTATTTGGGCGTCCTGTAAGCCAATTCCAGCACAACACGTTTAAGATTGTTGAGATGGCCACTGAGGTTGAAATAGGGAGGGCATTCCTTAATTCTCTCATTGAAGACTTTATTCAGGGGGTTAACATCACTGTCAAGGTATCCATGGCTAAGTGGTGGATACCGGAGATGGTAAATCGGATTGCTTATCACTGTACCCAGTTGCATGGAGGATATGGATGCATGAAAGAATATTATGTTGCTCGTGTGCCTGGTAATGTTCGTTATATGACTATTGCCGGCGGAACTACTGAAATCATGAAACTGATCATAGGAAACAGTATGGGATTGTAGTTCTTGAGCATACGTTTTTATACCAGAGGGCCAGGTGCTTTAGTGGCTAAAAGACTGAGTGCATGACACAGCATCTTCCTTGTTTCCTCGGGGGCTATTATATCATCTAATAAGAATTCATGTGCCGGACCCCAGACAGAGGCATTGCGTTCAAGATCAGCAGCGGTTTTTTTCATGGCATCTTCTTTCTTTTCAGGCTCCACATGCTTGGTTAATATTCCTGCCCCCATCTCAGGGGCCATAAAACTTATTTCCGCATTGGGCCATGCCGCTACATATTGCGCACCGGAAGCAACACACCCCAAAAAATAATAAGCCGCCCCATAAGACTTTCTTATTATTAAAACAATCATGGGAACGTCTACCTTATCTAGTGCTTTTGTGTGATTTGCAATCTCATTCACCATTCCGTCCTTTTCATTATCAGAGCCTATTAAAAAACCCGGGATGTCTTGAACTACAATAAGCGGAATCCTTCTCCTGGTTGTAAATTCCAAAAATGCTGCCGATTTTTGGAGAGCCCTGGCGTCTACAGAGCCACCTGCAGATAACGGTTGACTGGCAATAATACCAACGACCTGCCCTCCCACCCGTGCTAGGCCTACCAATAGCCCCTTGCCGAATCGTGGTTTTAATTCTAACCATTCTCCATTATCACATAGTTCGTCTATGACTTTCCTCATATCATAGACATATCTATTACTATGAGGGATAATTGCCTCTAATGAGGGGACAAGTCTGTCGACAGGATCTTTCGGAATCTCAGGCGGCCGAAGAATGTGCAGTATGTTTTTTACTGCCTCAATGCAATCATCTTCTGTTTTTACAACAATATCAACAAGTCCTGTTTTAGTCTGATGAATCTCCGGCCCACCCAACTCTATATCAGTTATTTTTTCTGAAATAGCTACTTCTAACAACGGAGGTCCCGAAACTGCTACTGCCGAATCCTCAACCATTATTGTAATATCAGCCATACCTGACCTAAAAGCTGGATCGCCATAGCAATATCCAAAGACACAACATATGAAAAGTGGCCTATCTTCCCAGTTTGCTAAGCTATTCAGGGCTTCAAGACGATGGAAACCCAGAATACGGGAAAACCCAACCCCAATAATGTCCGGGACACGCCCCCCTCCTCCTTCACTGAAAGAGATTATGGGAAATTGATTTCTACAGGCTATGTCTATTATTCTATCTGATTTTCTTATAGTTACAAATGACTGGGTGGCGCCCATTGACGTAATATCGTCTCCAAGAATAGCAATCGTTCGTCCGTTAATCTTGCCTAAACCTGTCATTACTGCATCTCTTCGTGACCGTTCCTTATGAGCAGGCTCAAGTGAGCGAGCAAATTGGCCGTATTCCAGCCAGCTTCCCGGGTCTACGAGCTTCTCTATTCTTTCCGAGACATGGTATTTCCTTTTCTTTCGATGTCGTTCCAATTGCTTCTGGCTACTTTTTTCCTGAACCCATAAACGCTCTTGTTCAAGCTTTTTACGCCCCTCTTCATAATCCATAAAGCCACCTCTTCTTGTTCAGATTATCTGCCTTCCAAAAGGTTCTCCTTCTACCCTCTTAAAACGCTAATTATCTCGTCCCGAAAAAGAATAAAATTTCTTATTAGGCAAAAATTATCATGATTTCTTAGGTGTCTATCTTGATTAGATGGAAGAGAAAAATCGAACTAAGTATTGCACAACATTCTTAAAGAAAAGCTTGGGTTTTTTCCCTAACGGTGGAGAATTCTTAGGCTTTCTTCGGCTTTGTTCTATAGTTACCACCTTCTATAATTTCCGTTCCGATGAAGCTGCCTCACGGGACATCACTTTTGGAATGATATACAGAAAAATTAGACAACTAATTACGCTCAGTAATTAGGTAATTTTTTGGGTGCAGACTCTTTGTCTGAAACCGTGTTGGGAAACCAAGTAAGAATCTGTGGCAATCTTTAATATATTTAGTAGAGACTGTTCCGAAAAAAAGTATTATGAAAACTGTAACTATTTCCTTCAGATGCCCCTAACGGCAGGGCTAATAGGTGTGTAGCGATTTTTCCGCGCATCCAGTTCGGCCCGTGGTTATGGTCTGTTTTATATGCATACACCATGTTACTTAACTAATCAATCCAGCCAAAGCGTCTACTATCCCCTTATTATCCTGGTCTTGCATAAACTCTCTCTCTAATTCTCTTACTGCCATATCTCTATCCCAAGAATCACGATACGGTCTAACAGAGATAAGGGCATTAAAAGAATCTGCTATTCCCACAATCCTTGCTCCAGTGGAAATCTCATCACCCTTTTTCCCATTAGGGTAGCCATTTCCATCATAACGTTCATGATGATCTCTAATATAACTCAGCATTTTTTCATCCTTATAGCCCATAGTCTGCAGTGTTACCACACCCTCCAACGTATGCTTCCTGATTTCTTTAAGCTCCAAATCAGTCAGTGTACCTTCTCGATTTAGCAGATAGGCAGGAACCATCTCTTTGCCGATATCCCGAAAAAAAGCAGCAGTCATTATTCTTTCTTTTTCTGAATCCGGTAAATTCAATTTACTGGCAATGGCATAGGCAATAATGGCTCCTACCTTTGATGACCCTATATTGCCATCAATAACCTCTGTTGGTAAAATCACATCATAGGGAACCTTAATAATATCCAGAACATATTTGTACTGATTATAAAAAGATTCAGGGATTTTACTACGGTCCTGTAATGGGTCTTTCAATCCTAAAATTTTGTAAACGGCAACCCTTTCCTTCCTACCTTTAATCTCTATTTTCTCAAATGTATCTCTGTTCAACGTAGCATCAGCATATGCAATTTTCACCTCATTATTGTCTGGATCTAACTCTAAAGCCTTTTTAAAAAAACCTATGGCAGTACTAATATCGTAAGTTTCAAAATAGAGTTTTCCTATTCTATACAGAAGGCTTACATCTTTTGGGTTTCTTTCTAACTCCTGCAAACAGGATTCGATCTCATTTTTTACTCTAGAGTATTCTTCCTCATGTTCGTCCCTGATATCCATAACTCTTACCCTCTCAAAATTAACATATTGCTTAACACGGATTAAAGTCTCTTCATCCACAAATATACCACTTGGAGGACATATTTCTTCCAGTCTTTTAGCTAAGTTGACAACATCTCCAATCGCTGTGTAACTCTTTTTCTGCTGACCTATTAATCCAGTAATAGCATAGCCAGTAGATACTCCAATCCTCATTCGCAAGGGCAACTTAATGTCCCTCAAACGGTCTTGCATATTAATACCAGCTACCACAGCATGTAGAGCATGTAACCTATAATCAGCAACAGGGGCACCAAACTCACACATCATTCCGTCACCAAGGTATTTATCAATATGCCCTTTATATTTAACTACAATGCTCTCCATTTCCCCAAAGTATTTATTTAGCTCTTCGACAACTATTTCCGGACGCTTTTTGTCTGAAAATGTAGAAAATCCAACCAGGTCGCTGAAAAGGACACTTATGTTAGTCTTTTCATTACGTACTCGTCTCTCAATAATTAACTTGGCCAAAGTACTATCCATAGTAGAATATAAGGCATTTTCAATTCTCTCTTTAAGATGGAGTATAACCTCATTTTTTTCCCTCAATTCTGCCGCCTTTTTATCTAAATCCTCGGTATAACTTTTCAAACTCTCATTAGCCACTTCCAATTCTTTATTGGTTTCCTTTAAGGTTTCATTTAAAGCCAAAGTATTTCTATTTTCCTCTGCCAATTTTTCATGCAATAAGCCTGTAAGGTAAGCCGCCACCAAAAGGAAACTACCCCAGAGGATTATTTTGAACAGTGTATCAAACCTGCTCTCGCCAGTAATGAAAGATTCCGGGAAATAATAGAAAAAAATTGCAACTAAAAGTATAGAAAGGAAAGCTCCCAGGGTAGCGTACCGTCTCCCTGAAAAATAACCTGAAAGAAGAACAGGCAGGTAAAATACATTCAGAAAGGCAAGTTTATAAGGTACAAAGTAATAGATCACCAAAACGCTGATTAAGATAACCAATATAAATACACGCTCAAAGTTATTTATAACATAATCTTTTAACCCTCGCATCTATTGCTCCTTTTCATTTGATATAAGAAGTGAATGGAATTATAAAAATAATGAGAAAAATAGTATTTTATTTGTCCATAATATAAAGTAAAGTCGATTTCAAGTCAATATAAGAAAGGGCAGAAGTTCCATAAAAACCTTGCGGCTGAGAAAATCAGACACCCGCCATCCCTTTCTTGACAAAAGAACGTAAAACTAGTATCTTTCAATGAGGACTCATAAAAAGGAGTAGGGGCACGGTGCGCTGCGCCCCTACATATCCTACTTATCGAAAGGGAGATTAATATGGAAAGGGAGAGATTGGAAAGAGGGATGATCCAGGTTTATACTGGCAATGGGAAGGGGAAGACTACTGCTTCTTTGGGTCTGGCTCTCAGGGCAATAGGACATGGGTATAGGGTTTATATGATACAATTCATGAAAGGTAACATTGAATATGGTGAGTTGATATCAGCAAAAAAACTACTTGCCCCTTATTTGACTATTAAACAGATGGGAAGGGCTGACTTTGTCAATAGAGAAAACCCTGAGAAGGTCGATGTTGACTGGGCTAAAAAGGCATTCAAGCTAGCCCAGGAAGTAGTCTTGAGTGGAGAATATGATGTGGTCATACTGGACGAGGTCAATGTAGCTGTTGACTTTGGATTGGTTGTGCTGGAAGACCTGTTGGCGTTGATGCAAGATAAACCAGAAAATGTGGAACTGGTCTTAACCGGGAGGTATGCAAAACCTGAAGTGGTGCAAAAGGCTGACCTGGTCACGGAGATGCTGGATATAAAACACTATTATGCAGGGGGTATAGAGTCTAGAAAGGGTATAGAGAAATAGAGTTAGGGATTAAATCTAAAGTGGATTATGTCTCCATCCTGGACAAGATACTCCCTGCCTTCTAAATGGATAAGCCCTCTTTCTTTTGCTACAGTCATTGATCCTGCCTCCAAAAAATCGTTATATGGTATCACCTCTGCCTTAATGAACCCTTTTTCCATGTCTGAATGGATCTTTCCTGCAGCCTTTTGTGCCTTTGTCCCCTCTGGTACAGTCCATGCCCTCAGCTCTGATCCAACAGTAGTATAAAAGGTTATTAATTTCAAAAGGTTATACCCAATTTTTACCAGTTTATCCAATCCAGATTGCTCAAGTCCAAGCTCCTTCAGGAAAACATCTCTTTCATCCTCTTCCAGTTCTGCTATCTCTGCCTCTATATCACCACATATAACAATTACACTAGTACGCTCTTTTTCGGAAATCTCTTTAATGGATTGGGTATACTTGCCCTTTTTGAGTTCCTCTTCATCAACATTAGCCACATAAAAAATGGGCTTAAAGGTAAGGAGGTTTAACTCCTCAATAACCTCCTTTTCATCCTCCTCAAACTCCAGGTTTTTAGCAGGGTTCCCAATATTCAATCCCTCTCTGGTCTTTTTATATACCTTTAAAGCATTAGCCATCTTTTTATCACCTGTCTTCAAGAGTTTTTCTGTTTTAGCCAGCCTTCTATCAACGGTATCAATGTCGGCCAGTATCAATTCGGTATTTAAAATATCTATATCTCGTTTTGGATTTACGATACTATTGACATGAGGCACATCAGGGTTATCAAAGCAACGAACAACATGAGTAATCACGTCAACGTTACGTATATGCCCCAGAAACTGATTGCCCAACCCCTCACCCTGGCTTGCTCCCTTTACCAAACCAGCAATGTCCAGAAATTCAAGGGTGGTAGGAGTTACTTTTGGTGGGTTGATTATTTTAGAAATCTTATACAGACGCTCATCAGGCACCCTGACAATACCTAAATTTGGATTAATAGTGCAGAATGGATAGTTAGAGGCTTCGGCTTTACCAGAGGTTAAGGCATTGAATATGGTAGTCTTCCCCACATTGGGCAGACCAACTATTCCACAGGTAAAACCCAATTGGAGTACCTCCAAAGTTATCAATTACCCAAAAATCCCGAAATTAGCCAATTGGGTACTTATAGTCTTGCAGCGTTGCCGGTTAAACTTATTAATTGCTACCTGCGCACCCTGCGTGATAATAGAAACCAGCGCTTTTTCTCCTAAATGGACCAGTTCAGGAAGAAAATCCAACTGTCCTCCCTCGAAAGAACTGAGGACATAGTCTTTCGCTGTTTTATTGGTGGCTGGACGGCCAATCCCTAATTTTAACCTTAAAAAACAATTTGTTCCCAAGATACTGATGATTGACCTAACACCATTGTGACCACCATGCCCTCCTTTTTCTTTTATCTTAATTTTCCCAAATTCCATATCCAAATCATCATGTACAACAATAAAATCTTCTGGGTCTACCCTAAAATAGCTTAACAGCTTTTTTATTGCCTCACCACACAGATTCATATAAGTCAAAGGCTTAGCCAAAATTACCCTCTGATCAATTATATGCCCCTCCCCGATTACGGAATGGAACTTTTTTTGCGAAAATTCAATATTATTCTCTTGAGCCAATCTTTCAACTGTTAAAAAACCAATATTATGTCTGGTTAGCCTATAATACTCACCAGGGTTCCCAAGGCCAACTACCAATTTCACCGAGAATACCTTAATCTATTTTTTAGTAACTACCCAGCTTATCCTGCAAAAAAAATAGAAAATTCCCCTTTCCCTCTTTTACGCTATTAAGGATTTTTCAAGAAGTTTTAACTGATCCCTTATTTACTCTCCTTTTCTTCTTTATCCCCTTCCTCTCCTCTGTCTTCTTCAATACCTATTTCTCTTTCCTCTTCTTTCATAACAGTAGGTGTTAAAACAGCCGCCACAACAAGACTTAAATCTTCTAAAATCTCAACCCCTTCATCCAGGCTAATTTCACTCAGATGAACTGAACCACCGACTTCTAAATTGCTGACATCGATATCAAAGCGTTCTGGGATTTCGGAAGGCAGACATTTAACTTCAACTTCCCTTTTAATCTGCTGGAGGATTCCTCCAGTCTCCACACCTTTTGCCTTACCAATAAGGTGAATAGAAATAGGCACCACGATTTTTTCACTCATGTCAACTTCATAAAAATCCACATGGAGGTAATCCCTCTTTACAGGGCTGACTTGTATATCCTTTAACACAACAGTCTTTTTTTCTTCCTTTTCACCAGCCTTAATAGTAAGGTCAATTAAAGTGCTTTCTATGGCTTCATCAGTCATTATCCTATTTAAAAGAAGGGAACTTAAACTAAGAGGGATAGATTCTTTTTTATGCCCGTAAAGAATGGCGGGGATTAGTCCTTCTCTTCGTAGTTTTCTAACAGCACTTTTGCCACATTCGGTACGTAGCTCTGCATTTAAACTGACTTGTTTCACTTTTTCCTCCCAGAATCGCTCCTAATAATACTTCAGGGGCTCCTAGACAAATAACCTGCTTACAGAACCCTCTTCATGGATACTTTTTACAGCTTCACCCAGAAGCTCTGCAACTGACAGTACCTTTATTTTTTTGCAAAGCCTTCCTTCTTCCACCAAGGGAATAGTATCAGTCACAACCAGTTCCTCTATGGCGGAATCCTTAATCCTACTTATAGCTTGACCAGAAAGAACAGGGTGGGTACAACAGGCATAGACCTTTACTGCCCCTTTTTGGGACAAAGCATCAGCCGCTTGAGTAAGAGTACCTGCGGTATCAACCATATCATCTAAGATAACAACCTTTTTGCCATCAACTTCACCAATAATATTCATCACCTCTGCTACATTAAAATCTACCCTTCGTTTGTCAATAATGGCTAACGAAGAATTGAGTCTTTTTGCAAAGGCTCTGGCCCTTTCCACTCCACCAGCATCTGGAGAAACAACAGTAAGATCATTTTGGAATCTTTCCTTCATATACTTCAAAATTACAGGTGTGGCATATAGATGATCAACGGGGATATTGAAGAAACCTTGAATTTGACCTGCATGGAGATCTACAGTAAGAACCCTGTCTGCTCCAGCTGCTGCGATAAGGTCGGCCACTAACTTTGCTGTTATAGGTGCCCTTGGAGATACCTTCCTATCCTGTCTAGCATACCCATAGTATGGGAGGGCAGCGGTTATCCTTCGGGCAGAAGCTCTCTTAAGGGCATCTATCATTATCAGAAGTTCCATAAGGTTTGTATTGCCTGGTGTACATGTGGATTGGACTGCAAAAACATCCATTCCTCGTACACTTTCATCTATTTCTACTGCTGTTTCTCCATCACTGAAGCTTTTAACTCTAACTTTGCCCAGTGGAATTTCTAAGTATTGGCATATCTTTTCAGCCAAAGCGATATTTGAATTTCCAGAGAAAAGTCTTAACTTACTTAGCATAAAAAAATTCCCTTCTCTTTGTTTATTAATCAAATGACCAATACTGGGAACTCACAAAATTGAAAGAGAAATAATTCTATGGATTATTTTGTATCAAAAAAGACCAGCTGGGGCGGGAGGATTCGAACCTCCGAATACAGGAACCAAAATCCTGTGACTTACCGCTTGTCGACGCCCCAAACAACAGACTCAGTATTACACCGTTTCTCACGTAGGCAAGCTTTCATTCAACCTTATGTTCGGCTTTTAAGCTTGGGGGTGATTTTATTCAAACTGTGAAGGATGTATCTTTTTCGATTTCCTTTTTATACTCCTCCAAAACCTTGGACTCAATAATCTCTCTTGTCCTGTTATTCAATGGATGGGCAGTGTCTCTGAAAGTCCCATCTTTCCTTTTCTTGCTGGGCATTGCAACGAACAAGCCATCGTTTCCATTAATCACCTTTAGATCACGAACCACGAAGCAATCATCAAAGGTAATCGTCACATAGGCCTTTAATTTTTCTTCATTAACAGGGAATACCCTAACTTCAGTTACTTCCATTTACGCCTCCTTGGTTTTTATTGTCGAAGCTAGAAGATAAAAATAAAGTATAGTCATGGTTAGTAAATCTTAGTTGATCAAAGGCTTTCTCGGCTCGTTCTCTATTTGAAAAAATCCCAAATACAGAGGGTCCGCTCCCTGACATCAATGCTCCTTCTGCCCCTTTGCCAATCAGTTCTTCCTTTATCATTTGTATCTCAGGGTATCTTTTTACGGTCACATCTTCCAGATCATTATGTAAAAAATTTACAACATCGGAAAGCTGTGCAACAGGCGGCAGTATACTAATATTATTTTTTTTCTTTGTCAACCCTATATTTAAATTTAAATTTTTGTATGCCCAGGAAGTCGAAACCTGAATTTTTGGGTTAACCAGCACCATCCATATAGGGGAAGGCAGTTTAATCCTCTGTAACCTATCGCCAATCCCAGTAGCCAAGGCAGGCTTTTCAAAGATAAAAAAGGGGACATCTGCTCCTAGCAACGTCCCCATTTTAATGAGTTCTTTCCTTGTTAGCCCAAGTTTTAAGAGTCTATTCAATCCAATTAACGTCGTTGCGGCATTACTGCTTCCCCCACCTAACCCGGCTGCTATAGGAATTTTCTTCTTTATAAAGACCCTGACTCCAACATCAATCTTAAATCTATCCAGTATGCTCTTTGCTGCACGGTAGGCTATATTCTCAATATTCTGGGGCACATCTCTACTGTCAGATAGGATATCAATGTCTCTCCTCCTCAAAGAAATCTCCAGTTCATCGCAAATACCTATTCGCTGCATTACAGTTCTTATCTCATGGTATCCGTCATTTCTTTTGCTTAAAACATCAAGCCTGAGATTTACTTTTGCCGGGGACAGTAACTTTAAGGAGTTCAAGTGAGTCTATCCTGCTATCGTAAAAACCGGAAATCGAACATCTTATTTCTTCTTCATTTGTTCGACGTACCTCATCCTTAAATCATAAAGGATGTGGTCTATTAACATTTCTTCATCATTTGTCAGGTTACCTTTTGTCTTCTCTTTTAACATGCCAATAATATCTATGGTTTGTTTTGCCACAGGCAAATTTTTATTTCTCTCGTTGGTTGCAGGATCCGGTATCTCACCAAAATGGAACAGCGCAGATGAATTGAGAGAAAAGATAAAGGTAGAAAAGTTCATCTCCGGCAATGGGATTTGCTCTTGCTTTTTCTCTTTTTTACCCTCTTCTTTCTTTTTGCTCTCTTCTTTTATCTCCTCTTCTTTCCCTTCTGCCACAACTTTTTCGTCTTTTTTTTCTTTATCTTCGGGTTCTTTCGCAGCAAAATGCCTTTTGTCAGTAATCTTAAATCCTTTATCTTTGGGTTCTTTGTCCATTATAAACCCTCCTTTTAATTCCAACTGATCAATAGATCCCCATTCTCGACATCTACCGTGAAATATGATCCCTCTTTCCAATGAAGGGTAATAGGTATCTTAATCTTTTCATCGATGGTTCTCTTCAAAAAGCGGGCACCGTATTTAGGACTATAACCATCCTCTACCAGACAATTTAAAGCCTCATCGGTTATCTTTATCCCCTTATTTTGATCTTCTAAAGACGTTTCTATCTTCTTTATGTACATTGTTGCTATCTTCTTTACATCTCCCCTGGTAAGGGGAGAGAACACAACAATATCATCTATACGGTTAATAAATTCAGGGGAGAAGGTATTCTCTACCTCTTTCAATATTGCTTTTTTTATAGAATCATGCTTGTGTCCTTCGTCGAGGAAACCCATTGGTTTGGTAAAACGTTTGAATTCGTCTGAACCAAGGTTTGAAGTCATTATAACCACTGCATCACTAAAATACACCCTTTTGCCCCTTCCATCTGTTAGCCACCCTTCATCAAAAACCTGTAAGAAGAGGTTAATGACATAATGATTTGCTTTTTCTATCTCATCCAGCAGAACAACTGTATAAGGATTATCCCTAATCTGATTGGATAGAATCCCTCCTCTCTCTGAACCTACAATTCCACGGGGCATACCTATAAGTTTGTCAACCGCAGCTGTAGAGTCCTTGTATTCTGACATATCGAGACGAACCATCTTCTTATCATCTCCAAAGAGAAATTCAGTCAATGCCTTTGCTAATTCAGTTTTACCAACACCAGTGGGGCCAAGAAAAAGAAGGACTCCATCCGGTCTGTCAAAGTTTTCTTTTAAAGGCCCTTTATTCAGTCTTAGGTGCCGGGCTACCGATGAAACGGCCTCTTCTTGACCTACAACCCTTTTAGCTAAAGCAGTCTGTATATCTTTAAATCTCTCTATAGTATCCCTTGAGACCATGTCTAAAGGAATTCTGGCTTCTTGAGAAATCACATTAATAATATCCTCCGGCAAAACTTTCTTTTTCTTTCCAATCTCTGCTTTTACTGATGCAGTGTTGATCCAGGAAATAGGCTTATCTGGCATTCTGACAGACCGCATATACCTTTGGGACATTGTCAGAGAAGTTTCAACAGCTTCATCAGTTATTTGAACTCCGTAATTTCTCTCTACCCTTGGGCGGATTCCATTTAGAATCATTCTTGTTTCCTCCAGAGAGGGTTCTGTAAGATGAATAACACGAAAACGTCGGGCTAAAGCTTCATCTTCCTGTATATAGGTTTTATATTCCGCGCCTGTTGTTGCTCCTATAATCTGTATCTCCCCTCTGGCTAGGCTTGACTTGAATATATTAGCAGCATCAGCTGGTACCCCCATTGCCGAGCCAGCTCCAATTAAACTATGGGCTTCATCAACAAATAGTATCAAATTCTTCCGGTCCTTAAGCTCTCTGATAACTTTATCCATCCTATCTTCAAACATGCCCCTAAAGATTGTCCCAGCCACCAGTGAATTCATCTGTAAATTTACTATTTGATGGTTACTTAAACGTAATGCTACAGATTCAGGTTCGAATTCCAGCTTCATTGCCAGTCCTTCTACAATTGCTGTCTTGCCTACGCCCGGCTCTCCAATAATCATAACTGAGTTTGCCCTCTCTCGATGGCAAAGTATTTCTATCATTTGATTGATTTCATTATCTCTACCAATGATAAACGGCAACTTTCCTAACCGTGCTAATTTATTCAGGTTTACTCCAAAATATTTAAGATGGGGAGGAAGTTCAAATTTCCTCTTGAATTCTTCCCCCTTCTTCTCAAGGTTTCCTACTTTAATGACAATTAACTGCAAAACAATATCAGGCTCTATCCCGAAATTCTTAAATATTTTGACCGGAATTCCCTGGTCTTCTTGTAAAAGGGCTGCAAATATATCTACAGGTTCTATCATGTCTCTTCCAAAGCGATTAGCCTCTCCCCATGCAAGTTTCAAAACAGCCTTCGTAGCAGGAAGAACCTTTAACCCAACACCCAGATACTGTTTAGAAACACTTAAGTGTTCATTCAGAAAATGAGTTATATTTTGGGGATCAATGTTTAATTCAGACATGATATCACGGAAAAAGGCATCCTCTATCTTAATAAACGCTAAAAATATATGCTCAATACCTAAATAGCAATGCTTCCTTTTTCTTGACTCCTCAACTGCCAAAGTCAAAATCTGAAATGTTCTATCAGAGAGATGATCTCTATACTCAGTTAAGTCTAGCATTAAGAGATACCTTTCTTTTTATCTCAAGAATGATGATTTCTCACTTCGTTCGAAATAGGGTTTAAAAGTTTATTCACCCTCTCTTCGATGCGTGGGTACTTACAATGAACGACCTCGAAAAGTAGTCATTGCGAGGAGCGAAGCAACGTGGCAATCCCCATAGATTGCTTCACCCGCCTCTGGCGGGTTCGCAATGACAAATGGTGGATGTCAACTTATTTAAGTCGTTCACTATAATCAAAAAAATTTTACCATGGGGTTTGGTAATTTGCAATATTTTAAAAATCTTTTGCAAATGGAGCTAAGTTTTCGAAGGTAGCAAATTTGTCTATAAATGCTAATTTTGTGATACCAATAGGCCCGTTTCTCTGCTTGCCAATGATGATTTCTGCAGTCCCTTTATTCTCATTATCTTCTGATTTGTTGTATATCTCATCACGATAAATAAAGATGATTACATCTGCATCCTGTTCTATTGCCCCTGATTCCCGCAAATCAGCAAGCTGAGGTCTTCTGTCATGCCTGTCTTCAACCCTGCGGTTAAGTTGGGAAAGGGCAACTACTGGAAGGTTTAGCTCTTTAGCAAGTGCCTTTAAAGATCGGGAAATCTCAGATATTTCCTGTTCCCTTCTTTCAACATTAACTCTCCCCCGCATCAATTGAAGATAGTCAACTATAATCAATCCCAATTCTTTTTCGCTTTTTAATCTCCTTGCTTTTGCTCTCATTTCCAAAACAGACAAAGCCGGGGTGTCATCCACAAATATGGGGGCTTCGGAGAGACTCCCCGCTGCTCTGGTAAGTTTAGGCCAATCGCTTTCACTCAGGAATCCGCTTCGTAATTTCTGGGCATCAACTTTTGCCTCTGAACATAGCATTCGTAAAGAGAGCTGTTCTTTAGACATTTCTAGTGAAAATATTCCAACCGGTACATTGGCCTCAATAGCAGCATATTGGGCAATATTAAGGGCAAAACTGGTTTTCCCCATACTGGGACGACCAGCAATAATAATAAGATCAGAAAGTTGAAAACCAGAAGTAAACCTGTCTATCCCTTCAAAGCCGGTAGGCACTCCAGTTATAAGCTCTTTTTTCTCATAGAGTCTTTCAATAGCTTTGAAGCTGTGTTTGATCATTTCTTTTATCGGGTAAAATGAGGGTTTAATTTTATTTTCTGAGATTTCAAAAATCGCCCTTTCTGCCTGATCCAATACCTCATCCACATCACCAGTATTCTCATAACTCATGGAGGCAATCTCAGCAGTTTTACTGATTAATCTTCTAAGGGTCGATTTTTCTTTTACGATCTTTGCATAGTAGGATATATTAGCGGTGGTGGGAATGCTATCAACTAAGGATGTTAAATATGAGACCCCTCCGATTTCGTTTAGCTGGTTTTTATTCTTCAAAGTATTAGTTAGAGTTATAAGATCTACTGGCTCATTGTTTTCATAAAGTTCAATCATAGAGAGAAAGACTTTGCGATGAGCAGCATGGTAAAAATCGTCTTCATCCAAGACTTCTAATACGCGATGAAATGCTTCATTATCCAGTAATATGCCACCTAGTATGGACTGTTCAGCTTCTATATTCTGAGGTGGAAGTTTGAATTGTGGTAGCTCTTTATCGACCATTTTAAAATCCCAGTATCTAGTCAAATCACGCCTCTGGTGTGTCAGGCATTAACAACCCATACCTTCAGATTGGCAATGACTTCTGGATAGAGTTTTATGGAAATTGTATATACACCCAGTTTTTTAATCGGTTCATCCAGGAGGATCTTCTTCCTGTCAACCTCAATACCTTCCCCTTTTAAGCTTTCTTCAATATCCATGGATGTTACTGAACCAAAAAGTTTATTTCCTTCCCCGGTTTGTTTAGAAATCGTACAGGAGAGCCCTTCTATTTTTTCGGCAAGTTTTTCAGCCTCTTTTTTGGCCTTACCGATTTTATCTTTCAGCAAGTTTTTTTGATATTCCCATACTTTCATGTTCTTAGAAGTTGCTTCTATAGCCTTCTTTTGGGGAATTAAATAGTTTCTTCCATATCCATCAGCAACCTTAATCACATCCCCTGCCTTACCAAGGGATGGCATTTCTTCTAACAAGATAACATTCACAGTTAGCCTCCATTTATCCCGTTTAAAGATAAATCTCTGACGGGATTTATCATGATAGTTTTTGTTTTTTTAATCTTCTGAAATCTGCCCAAACATCGAACAACCCTAACCCGATTACAATGAGCAAAAAAACCTGTTGAAAAAATATCAACATATAGCCCAAACTCCTCAAAATAACAGGTACATTCTTCTTGTAAAAAAAGTGAGAGACAATGGCCATGCCTTGAAAAAAGAAAACGCAGAGAAACATTATCAACATATTCAAACCGATAGTTTTCAGTATTAACACCCTGGAAAGTAAAAGTAGCCCGCTAACAATTATACCCCATACTAAAACATCTGGAGCTTTCCAATTAGACAAGTCACCAAAGTCAGGAAATTCCAGTTTTAGAATTTTATAGACCTCTTTTGCCATCACAAGATTTATCCATATGATAAAAATCATTCCGACAACTGCAAAGGACGGAAAAGACCTGATCAAAAAGTTCGCCAGGTTTTGTGAAGAAGCCTTCAATAACTCAAAATTCTCAGCAGACATTCCTAATCCATTAGATAAGTTAACAGCTTGATTCACTTTTTCATTTATTTGCTGTACGATAAATGCCCAGGGGCTAACAAGATTAATAGCACTGTATAGAGAGAAAAGTATAGTCCCTGTCCCCAAAATGATAAAGACAGAATACAAGACTGTTTTTTCAATGGATAGGTTTTTCCGTAATATCTCAGAAAGGGTAAGACCTATAATCCCAAATTCCACGATAAAAAACACTCCCAGTTGAGTTTTAAAAAGCTTCAAAAGAGATATCGCTACTATTGATGCTACAAAAGAAATGAATATACCTGGTAATCTTCCCAACTTTTGGTAATAAAATAAAATTGGCAACGGTGTAATAAGACTTATAAAGATGCCCAGGAATGGAATAAATACATGTGCAAGAAGAAAGAGGGTTGTTAAAAAAATACCAGAGATAAGACTTCTATTAAAATCTCCTTTAACGTCTTTAAACAACAAAGATGATCCTCATAATAGAAATGTTATCTAAAACCCCATCTCGTACACTCCCAAAAACGTAGGTTTTAACGGGTACCGGTTGTGGTAAAAGGCAAAAGGGCAATATTCCTTGCAATCTTGATTGCCTTTGTAACCTTTCTTTGGTGCTTAGCACAAGCCCCAGAAATCCTGCGGGGGATTATTTTGCCTCTCTCTGTGGTAAAAATACGCAGAGTTTGATAGTCTTTATAATCTATTTTTAAATTTCTATCAGCGCAAAAACGGCAAATTTTTCGCCTGGTAAAAGTTCGTTTTCTTACGTTTTGCTGTCGTACCATCGACCCCTCCATATAATAGTTGGTTACTATTCACCTTTAATATCCTCGTTCTGAGTATCCGTATCTTCAGTTTTCTCTTCCTGTTCTGGCCCTTTTTCGTCCCCTGAATCGAGTTCAGCATCTTCATCAGCCTTAAGTGTTAAATACTTTAGAATCCTGTCATCCAGTTTAAGGACCCTTTCCAGTTCAGTGGTTAAATCGCGATTACCCAAAAAATTTAAGATAAAATAGCACCCTTTGCTCCTCTTTTTAATTCTATAGGCGAGTTTTTTCTTGCCCCACTTCTTTACCCTGATAATCTTCCCATTGAAGTTATCCACTATCCCCGTAAGCCTCTCTATAATCTTATCCAGGTCCTCTTCGGGGACATCAGGATCCGTTATAAAAACGGTTTCATAAGCCTTCATATATACCCTCCTTCCGGTCTTAATGGCCCTAAAACGAGTTTAGAGCAAGGAGTCTCCTCCTATAATGTAAAAACCAAAGACATTTTTTTACTACATTGATAAAGATAAATCAAGTTATTTTAGGTTATTTCTTTTCCTCCATTTCACCTCTTCAATTATCTTCTCTATCTCAACATCCTCTTGTTTTTGCCTTTCCATATCTCTGAAGATCACCCTGCCAGAGGCTAGTTCCTTATCGCCAATGATTATAACAAATTTAGTATTTAATTTATCAGCCCATCTCATCTGACTTTTTAAGCTTTTCCCTTCATACCCTATTTCGGTTCTAATCCCCATAATTCGGAATTTATTGGCTAACTGTAAAGCTCTATCTTTAGCTGCGTTCCCAATGGGAGCAATGAATAAATAACAGGGGGTAGAAAAACACTTCTCTTTGGGAATCAGGGAAATTAACCTCTCCAGTCCAATAGCAAACCCCAAACCAGGCATATCAGGACCACCAAGTTCTTGAATTAGACCATCATATCTACCTCCTGCGGCCACAGCATTTTGGGCTCCCAATTTATCCGTTATAACTTCAAATGTAGTTCTGGTGTAGTAGTCAAGTCCTCTCACCAATTGAGGGTTGATTCTATAAGATATTCCCAGTTGTTTTAAATTCCTTTTAACATCTTCAAAGTTCTCAGCACAATTGGAGCATATGTACTCCAGAACCTTTGGAGCTAGGGAAGTAATCTCCTGGCAGGCTTTGTTTTTACAATCAAAGGTTCTCAAGGGATTGGTCCAAATCCTTCGATGGCAATCAACACATAAATCTGCTGATTTATCTTTTAGAAATTCCCTTAATTTTTCTCTATAATGAGCCCTGCAGTCCCTGCAGCCCAGAGAGTTAATCTGAAGTTCAACCCCATTTATACCTGTCTCAACCAAAAAATGGTTCAACATAGCAATTATTTCAGCATCAATAATTGGATCAACTGTCCCTAAGACTTCTGCATTTATTTGGTGAAATTGTCTGTATCTACCCTTTTGAGGCCTTTCGTACCTAAACATAGGGCCAATACAATATAACTTTGCTACCCGGTTATTCTCATAAAGTCTGTGTTCAATATATGCTCTGCCAACAGAGGCAGTAGCTTCAGGACGAAGAGTAATCAATTCTCCCTTTCGATCAGAAAAGGTATACATCTCTTTTTCGACTATATCGGTAGCTTCTCCAATACTTCGGGTAAATAATTCTGTCTTTTCGGCAATAGGGATCTTTATTTCAGAAAATCCAAAATCTTCAAAGATTTTTCTGGCATTAGCTTCAGCAAATTGCCATTTTTCAACCTCCCCTGGCAATATATCATGGAATCCTTTAATGGCATTAAGCATTAATATAAGAACACCTCCAATAATTAATTCTTACAGACTATGATTTCTGTCTTCCCTGAGTGAATATTATTATACCGTAAAAGCATTAAAAGTCAATTCCCAAACACAGTCCTCTTGCTTTATCATTCATATCAACGTTAATATTTGGCTGACCGTTATTCAAAAATGGATTGACCTTAACAAGCCGCTCTGGTATCATATATTTATGGATACAGAAACAAAAATTATACAGAAAAAGGAAAATATGAGAGCTAAGGATATCAAGAGACAGGAGTCTTATTTAGAACTCCTCGTTAGCAGCTCTGTAGATGCCTTTATAGCCACTGACATGAAAGGAATAATAACTCTTTTCAGCAAGGGCTCTGAAAATATCTTCGGGTGCAAAGCGCAAGAAGTATTAGGGACCCCGATATCCAATTATTATGTAATGGGAAGAGACGAAGCAAAAAAGATAATGAAAATACTGTATGAAGAAGGAAGATTACAGAACTATGAAACTGAAATGATCATAAGGGATGGCAAAAAGGTCAATATGAATCTCTCTGTATCTTTACTGAAGAATAGTAATGGAGAGCCAATTGGAACACTGGGAATAGGTAAAGACTTTACAGAATATAAACGAATAGAACGGCAACTTCAACAATCCGAGAAATTGGCTACTGTTGGAGAATTGGCAGCAGGAATAGCCCATGAAGTAGGGACTCCGCTTAATGTGATATTGGGTACTGCAGAGTATCTAATGATGGAAATGGAAGAAGATGACCCCAAGATTGAGGAGTTAAAGGTCATAGTTTCTCAGGCAGAGCATATAACCAAATTAATACATCAATTGCTGAATTTTTCACGATACAATAAACCCGAATTCAAATCTGTAGACATAAACAGTCTTATTAGAGATGTATTGAAGTTAACGGACCTTCAGATAGTAAAAGAGAAGGTTAAAGTACTTACCGATCTTCAGTCGGATATACCATCAATAATAGGAGATGATAACCAACTTCAACAGGTCTTTATAAATATAATCGTAAATGCAGTACACGCTATGCCTCAAGGAGGGACACTAACCATAGCTAACAGGTTGAATATGTCTGCATCTTCGGTTCCCCATGACAGTGGATTCGTAGAGATCAGTATCTCTGATACGGGCTGTGGAATCCCTCCCAAAAACATTCCAAAAATATTCGATCCCTTTTTTACAACCAAGGACATAGACAAAGGGACTGGTTTAGGATTGACTGTAAGTCATCGAATAGTTGAAGATCATGGTGGTAATATTGATGTAGAGAGTAAGGTCAATGAAGGAACGCGCTTCAAAGTGAAATTACCTATTCAAATTCGTGAGGATACCAATGTCCAATAATGCAGATACCCAAATCCTTGTAGTCGATGATGAGGAGAGGATGCTAAACCTCTTGAAGAAGGTGTTGACGAAACAGGGGCTTTCTGTTCAAACATCACCTAATGGGATAGATGCCCTGAGAAAAGTTGAAGACACCCCCTTTGACATTATTATAGCAGACATACGCATGCCTGAGATAAATGGAATGGAAGTTTTGAAAGCCGTCAAAGAAACTAGGCCAGACATCTATGTAATCTTGATGACTGCCTTTGGTTCTATTGACTCTGCTGTTGAAGCTATGAAAAAAGGAGCCTACGACTATATAACCAAGCCTTTTAAGATGGACGAAATAATACTTGCTATTAAAAAAGCTTTAGAAGAAAAGAGGCTTCGTAAGGAAGTTGCATCCCTTCGTAATGAGGTTAGGGGTAAATACAGGTTTGACAATCTCGTTGGAAAAAGCAAAGTAATGCATGATGTCTTCGATTTGATAAGACGTGTTTCTAACAGCAAAAGTACCGTCTTAATATATGGTAAGAGTGGAACAGGAAAGGAACTTGTAGCCAAAGCAGTACACTACAATAGTCCAAGAAAAGACAACCCCTTTGTGGCTGTTAATTGTAGTGCTATACCAGAAACCCTTTTAGAGAGCGAACTGTTTGGTCATGTAAAGGGGGCGTTTACAGGGGCAATAGCAACAAGAAAGGGGTTGTTTGAGGAAGCCAATGGAGGGACTATATTTCTGGATGAGATTGGGAATGTCAGCCTTGCCATGCAGATAAAACTCTTAAGGGTTTTACAGGAAAGGGAAATAAGACGAGTAGGTGGAACAGAGAATATTAAGGTTGACATCAGGCTTATAGCAGCCAGCAATCAGAATCTGGAAGAGGCTGTTAAGAGAGGCGAATTTAGAGATGACCTTTATTACCGTTTAAATGTTATTACCATAAATTTGCCTGAGCTTAAAGAACGCCAAGATGATGTATCTCTGTTAGCAAATTATTTCCTGAAGAAATACACTAAGGAGGAGAATGAAAAGATCAAGTCTATCTCCAAAGAGGCAATGAATCTGCTTTTGAACTATAACTGGCCAGGAAATGTAAGAGAACTTGAGAACGTAATCGAGCGAGCCATAGCTCTTGGTCGTTACGAAGAGATATTACCAGAGGATCTCCCATTAAATATTAGAAATAGCCAAATGATATCTGTATTGAAAGAAACTTTGCCTGAAAATGCTACCATTGAGGAGCTTGAGAGGGATTACATTACCAAAATATTAAAAAAGACAAAAGGACACAAAATAAATACAGCCAGGATATTAGGGATCGATCGAAGAACACTCTATAGAAAATTAAAGAAGTACAGCATGGAGTATTAAAGACTGAATTTTGACTTCTTGCAAGTCCATCAAATGCGGACAAAATGCCCCAATTATACTAACCTGCCCCATATAAGTCTGTCCCTTTACCTGCAATGGCCAATCTAGTTATATATTACTAAAACCCCTAAAACACCAACTGAAAAGGTCATCCCATGATTTTATCATAAGTGGAAAATACTGGCACGGTAATTGCTTGTTCTTTTTTATAGGTGAATAATCAGGCGTCCCTCTCATAATATGCGAATTGGATTTGATTCCGTATGTTGTAGTTGATCATCCCCCTTGGAGCTGAGAGAGATAAAGTTATTAATCAAGCTTTCTGTTAGAGTAGTAACAAGTTAATTAAGATAGAGAGGGGCGCTTTACATTTATACGAGGTTCGTCACCACAAAAAAAGGCGGGGTGGTGACTCTTACAGAAGCTTTATTCTTTTCACTTCTGTAAGACTCCTTTCGATAGCGAGGGTGCCCGCCACCCCTCGCAGAAAAAATATCTCTTATATCTTGTTAACAAGTAGCAAATCAGCATTCTACTTTGTTCAGAAAAACTTCTCTACTCTTAATAGCACTCCATCTGTTACCACTGTAATTGCACCGTCTTTGTCCGTCCGATATGTTCTGCTGCCTAAATCTCTATATCTCTCAAGAATCCTCTTATGGGGAAAACCAAATCTGTTTTTATATCCAACGCTAAATACAGCATAAGTGGGATGAACCTTGCCTAAAAACTCCTCTGTACTGGATCTCAAGATATGTCAACAACTCCTCTAAAAGAAGCCTTTTTACCCGTTCTAAAGCATTGACTCTGCATGAAACCTTGTTTTCTATCTCTCTAGCATGGTAGGTGTAATCTCTTTCAAAGGTGTCACCTGTTTAGCTATTGATAAGTCGGTGGAAAGTAAGACCGTCAAGATGCTGATGGAATATAACAGAAACTTTTTAGTCTGTGGTTGCTATTGGAATTCATTCTAAATCCTCTTTATCTCTGCAATGTCAAGAATTGTTAGCTTTTGTCGTCTGCCTCATTTTTTACTACTCTTTCCTTTACAGCCTTTATTTCCTCAAGTACTTCTGCTTTAGTAATAAGCCCTTTTCTATCTAAGACGTTTATAAGTGCTTCGGTTGTTATGATTTCCGACATTAGAAGTTCCTCAGAATCAACCATTTCTCTAGTGTCTAATTTTTTGGCCATAGGTTACTCCTTTTTTGATTGTCTACCCCCCTCTAAAATGTAAAAATTCCTTGACAAAAAGTATCAATATTTGGCAGTATAGTTTAAACATAAATATAATGGGAGAAATGATAAAATTTCTGCGCATGCTTACGAGAAAACTAATGACATTGAAACACTTCTGGGTAGAAGTCCTGTTAAGCTGGCAAGGAGGGCTAAAATAAATTCATTGGAATAAAGTTTATTAAGAGATTTTGTAGATTCCTGCCTCAAAGAAACAAATCTTTATAGGGCAATTCAATGAAGAAATTATATGAAACCATTCTTGGTGTCATTTCAGTATTGCTTATCTTTTCTTCTTCTGCTGAGTCTAAGAAACTAACTAAAGTATCTAACGAATATCATATTCCCGATATTCTTAAAATTACCAGTTTAGACAAAATTGAGCTAATTAAAAAACCGCCTCCTCTTGTATTAAAACAAGCTGATTTCAATACTGATGGTATGTTTGCAGGACATCGCTCTCACTCTTCTCATCGTTCTCATGCTTCTCATCGTTCTCATGCTTCTCATTATTCTGGATCAACTTATAAACCGAGCACACATTCGGATGTCATACTTCCTCCTAAGCCTTCTGATTCACACATAAGGAAATGGAAAACAACTACTGAATGGATCAAAGTCCCATACAAACTATATCAACACGAAGTTTTAATTGTTTTAAAGAATGGCGATGGATTTAATGGTTTAGTAACCGAGTGTAGAGATGATGCTATTGAAGTTACTGAAAATATTAATAAAACAAAAGAATGGATTAAATTGGAAGACATTAAAACGTTGATGTGGAAATAGCCCTCTAATAGATCGGTTTTAGATATTTCCTATATATGTCAACCCCCGAATCAAATAACCCCGAACACTCCTCCTTTACTGAACATTCAAAACATTTTAAATCAAACGAATTCTTCCAACCCGTTATAGATTTCCTCGCATAAATCCAAAATTTTTCTGGTAATAAACACAATGGAATATTATAAATAGATACATTCATTCCTCTTTGGATCAAATAATGAATAGCTTCTTCTAAATGGGGAATCAATTCCTCTGGCTCAATCCAAAGGATTTTTAAGTTTTCCCTTGCACGCCAAATAGTTTCTAACCCCATAAACACAATGTGTTTTACAAATGTCATATTCCTATAGATAAAATCAGAGATTCTTAGCAACCTATTGTACGTAAATTTATGGGTCACTATCCGAATCTCAATTGGATTACTAAATGAAGCCAAATTAATTATGCCTCTAACAGTGTCATTAAAAGCGCCTTTTGAACCAACAATAAAATCATGTTCAATATCATTATCACCATAAAGAGCTATCCCAATAGTAATATCGGGATGACCAATACTGCTGAAAATGTGTGTATATTCAAAATTACTAAATTTTCTTCCGTTAGTTAACAAAAGTAAAGAAGTGTCGGGGAGTAGATTTTTACATGCAAGAATTAAACGAAATAAATCATTGCCTACTATAGTTGGCTCACCACCAGTCAAAGCTAACTCCTTTGTTGATGTGCTTATTGAAGAAATAAGTTTTAGATTTAATTCCGTTAAATCCCCTTCATCATAATCAATCGGCTGAGGACACATTATGCATTTACAATCACACTTCGACGTAACAAAGATTAAGTTATCATCTGAGTTTATTCGATATAGGACATTAATTAAACCATTAGGTAATATTTCAATAACATCCCCATCCGATAACAAATCTATATTTTTAACGTTGTAAACCAGAGGAAGATTATGTTGTCTTAATGCATCTTCAATTTCATTATTTCTCACCACTAATCCAATACAACCCTTTAATTCATGTTGAATTGACTCAGAAATTACATATATTGTTTGCCATATCTCTTCTTTTTCTACAGGCGAAAAAGAAAGTTTTCCGATTATCGGCTCTTTTATGTTTTTCGAAATACCCTGAAGAGTTAGCATTTAAACATTAAATCCTTATTTCAGAAAGGCTGCGATCAGTTATCCAAGACCAGAAAACATCCATTTGAGTTGAGTCATTTTTTAAAACAATTTCAAAAAGATATTTTATTATTTGTTTATGAATTAGGCATAAATCGCTTGTAGGTCTGTGGCCTATAATATCTTTCTGTGTCGCAAAATTACGTATAGGGTCGTTCCCGCAATACATTTGGAATGCACAATCAGAACAGCCAGGTAACGATTCAGCCATTGAATTGTTTATAATATCCAAAATAATATCATTGTAAAAGATGTCCTTATATGAATCTTCGTTAACATTACCTATGCAAAACTTTTCATCTCCCATATGTGCTAGCATTCTTGATTCATCCGAAAGATAGACATTTCCATTATAGCCATACATCACACCAGAAATACCTGTTCCGGCAGGAAATTGGAGATCGACAAAACCGGTGGAAAATGGGTTAATATTCTTGTAAGTAAAAGAGAGGTGAATGACTCTTCTAAGAAATATCCTTCCAGATTAATCTTGATAATATATTCGAGTATCCTCTTATAAAATGTAACAAATTTATTGGGATCATATCCAATTGCACTAATTTTCTGCAGAGCATACCCAAAAGGATTTAGCGGGCGGATGAAGATTGAATTAAATCCATTTCTAATGTATTCGTCCACAATCTCTTCTACGTAATTAAGACTATATTCTGTGGGAGTCATCAATGCTGATATTCTTGATGGGTCAATAAATTTTTTAGCTTTTTCCAAGTTTCTAATGACATCTTCATAAGTAGCTGCTCCATTACGATAGCGTCTATTGAAATTATGAACATGTTCTGGACCATCTAGAGAAGTGGAAATACAGATATTCTTGTCAGCAAAATATTCTAACATTTCATTAGTTACTAATGTTAAATTAGTGCATACCACAAATTCTATTTCTTTCTTTTTAAGTAACGCCAACTTGTTTGCGTATTCTATTATGTACTTGATGGTTTCATAATTTAGAAGAGGTTCACCACCTTGGAACTCTATTTTTATAGAATTTGAGGGACTCATAAAGATAACTTCGACTACCTTTTCGGAAGTATCTATGCTCATATCATATTTGGTTTTGTCTAAATCCTTTGAAGATGCATGACAATAGATACATTTTTGGTTACATCTTATGGTTAATTCAATCATATGCAAGGATGTAAAAAAAGAGAGAAATTCTTTTTTTGTTCTGTATTTAACCGAAAGAAGCTCAATTGCAGGGTCGGATATTGTCTCAGCAATAATATGCTTTCCTTTTAAGTATGGATAAAGTGCCGATGTTTCCCCAATACTGTAGGTAATTAATTTTTCAAAGTCACTTTCTGATAAGGATAAATATTCTCCTACTAAATTAACTAAAAGGATGTGATTTTTATTATGTCTTAAAAAATTAAAAGGCAGAATGATATAGTGGGTTGAATTATTTTGATTAATCATTTTGAAATGGGGAAAAGGCTTTTTTTATGATTAGTTCTTTTATTGAACTGTTTGAATTATTGAGATCGTATCGGATTTGCTGGTCAATAAGTTCATTACAAAACTCGTTTACCTCGGAAATTAAATCTATATCCGATTTCTTTACCTGAAAAAAAACACCATAATAATCGGGATCTATTGAGTCAATTTGGATATAGCAGTTGTCTGTAAATTTATATGCTGCAGAAAAAATGACTTCTTTTGATTTATAAAGGTTCTTATTAACTTTTAATAATAATTTGCCGCTCTCTAATTCTTTCATCATTTCCATTTACATTATCTCCTATTTATCTTCTTTCCATAGTCCTCTATTATTTTCTCTTGCCTCCCTCTCATATCTTCTAAACTCCTCCAAATACTTGAAAGGGAATCTCGTATATGCATGCCCGTAACCCTGTTTAACAATCTCAGCATTTATAAAAGTGCCGTCTGTCAGGAATACATAGGCTAAAAGCCTTCCATATTTATCCCTTTTTTGCCAGTCATATTCAAGACGGACTTGCTTACCTTCAACCATACTTTTTGTAAACTCAGATGCTTCTTTGCCATAGTATTCAACTGGCTTAAAGGGATGAACGGTTTCAGGGGTATCAACTCCAATAAGACGGACATTCTCATGTTTTCCTTCTATATTAACGACAATGGTATCACCATCAACGGCACGGGTGCATAAGTAAAGGTTTTGTGCGACAGCTACCCCAACAAGAAGTAAGGAGATTATTGACACCAAGAGGTAAGGCTTAATGCTCCATCGCAATATTTTACTCATACTTCTTTCTAGTCTTGAAATGATTTTAAAATTCCATTTTCCAAATACAGATATACGCTATTGCCATAAACCCATTGTTCATAAATACCCCAACTGCCTACATTCCTGTTTATACTCTTAGGATACCCCCAAGATGCGACGATTTGTTCCTTAGTCATTCCCAATTTGATTTTTTCATTTAGAATAATCTTTATCATTTCGTTTGACCAAGTTGGATTAGCTCTTATCGTTGCTATTCGTAATTTTAAATTGTCATCATGGGATTCACGTCCAATTTTGCCTATGCTACAATGGAGGTATTTTGTATAAACTATATCCTTCTGTTTAGTTTTATAAAGAACTGCTTGATAAGTATAGTTTCCAAATAATTTTTTTGTCTCAGGTAATATTTTCAATAAGAACCCTCTTTCTCTTACCCAGTCGAAATTAATTTTGGCAAAGAAAGTTAACTCCTTACCTTCCTGAAGATTTTCAGTCGATAAAGTCTCCCTATCAAGGTCATCGGAATACCAACCTTGTCTTTCACCTTCGGTATATTTAATTTTTGTTTCAATAGGTATCCACTCTGCATTATAGTCAGTAAAATCTTCGGGTAATTCCAGAAGTTCCAATGCATTTACTTTACCCACAATTTTATAGTTAATCCCCGGCCCTGATCTAATGTCCCCCTTTTTTATCGTTGCAAAAAACAAGTTTCCGCCAACAGCGTTACCAGTTAAGACCGCAATAAAAATGATGCATGTTATTATTGTTCGGCTTTTCATATTAACTCCTATACAGATTGGATATCATGTTAACAACCTTGCCAATTGTACGGAAATCAATAGGTTTGTTTTTTGTGCATAAATAAAAATCCTGTGCAACTAGAATCCATGTTAGAAGGAAAAGGAATGCAATAATTCCTAGCGGAGACGCAATTAGCCGTAATAACTTCTTTGTATGTTTGTGTCCCATAAAATATGTATCCAATAATGGGGTAGAAGTTTTTCAATCAATCTGTAGTCGGTGGTTTACAGACTTTACAAGGAACATACCCGGTCGCTAAAGCCTCTTTTGCTGATTTAAAGGTTACTAGATTCTCTGATTTGATTTTTTGCGCCCATCTACAATTAGGATAGTGATACTTATTAGACTTGGCAGAGCCTACATATTTATAGTCGGCTGCAATGGCTAAACAGATAACAGAGAAAACTACCAAAACAATTATAGACAATGAAATTCTAATTTTCTTCATAATAAGACCTCCTTCGTTATTAATCAATCTCATCAATTAATCATTGGAATCCTGGTCAATACTATAAAAGTTGTAAGGTCGTTGAGGCGTATATAAATTATTATTAAACGAATTATTCTTGTATGACCTGTCCCCAAAAGAGTTATTTAAGTTATATGGATCAACAGTGCCCTCTTTCCCCGTATAAGGATTGATATTCCCCTTTGTGCTGTAATTATCCCAAACGCTCTTGTTAGGGGCTGTGCGATAGTGAGGTTGTACGTAGGTGCCATCTTTTCGATAATACCCCTTAACATGGACATCTTTTGCTAAAACAACTCCAATGAATGAAAACAGTAAAATCAATGTTGTTAAACCTGCCATTACTTTTTTCATAAATCCTCCTCTTTTAATAGATTTTTTAGAAACTTATTACAGTTTAAGTATCATATCAACAACCTTACCATTTTATATGAAAATCTACAGGTTTGTTTTTTGAGCATAAATAATTTTAATTGAATTATAATAGATATGGAAGCAAGTGTCAACAAAATGCTCTCACTCTAGTTCCTGAAGGTTTTTAACCTTGTCATCAAAGTCCTATTATGCTACAAGGGAAGGGAAAACAAGCCATAATGTTGTTTTCTTAAGGTAGACACCAGGCAATTATATTTTATCTTCAATTAAATGGAGGGGTTATGATTCGATTTAGCGATGAGCAGATAATGGTTCGGGACATGGTGTCCAGGTTAGCAAGGGAGAAAATACAAGCCATTGCCATAGAAGCAGAAAGGAGGCATAGTTTTGATCCAAAGTTGTTGAAGATTCTGGGCGAAAATGGTCTATTAAGCCTTTTGCTCCCTGTGGAATTGGGTGGAGCCAATGCTGACTTAACCACATGTTGCCTGACTGTTGAAGAACTATCCAGGGTAGATGGATCAGTAGGCATAAGCTATGCAACCCATACTACCGGGGTTTTTTTTATAGTTGATTGGGCATCTCAAGAGCAGAAAGAGAGATATTATCGAAAGATTGCCCAGGAGGGGGCATATTTTGGCGTAGCCCTTACGGAACCCAACGCAGGTTCTGATGCTGCTTCGATTAAGACCAGAGCAGAACGTTCAGGTCAAAATTACATAATAAACGGAAACAAGATATTAATTACCAATGCCGGGGTTGCCCATGTCTTTTTGGTCTTTGCTGTTACTGGACCTGGGATGAGGGATAAGGGTATAAGTGCGTTTATTGTTGACAGAGATACCCCCGGTATTAAATTCGGCAAAGAAGAAGAAAAAATGTCTGTCGTGGGTTCTTCCACCAGAGAACTCATCTTTGATAATGCTCAAATCCAGGCGCAAAACCTCCTGAGCGATGAAGGTACAGGCTTCAAGATTGTTATGACCGAGTTCATGAAAAGTCGATTGCTTGTTGCAGCTATGGCGCTGGGTATTGCCAGAGGAGGGCTTGATGAAGCGGTGAGATATGCTAAAGAAAGGACACAATTCGGAAAAACCATCTCTGAGTTTCAAGGGATTCAGTTTATGATTGCCGATATGGTGATGAATATCGAAGTTGCAAAAAGAATGATCTATACAACAAGTGAATCTATAGGTCATGGAAAAGCAGGCAAGGAGTTGGCACCCTTTGCTGCCATCTCAAAGTGTTTTGCCTCTGACGTAGCAATGAAGGTTACCACAGATGCCGTACAGATCCTGGGTGGATACGGGATAATAAAGGAGTATCCGGTGGAAAGGATGATGAGAGACGCTAAAGTGACCCAGATAATCGAGGGAACAAACCAGATTCAACGTATTATAATTGCGAGAGATATATTAAAGTCGTAAGGGCAATTTTACCCCTTCCTTTAGAAAGGGCAAAGACTTACCAAAAAATATTTTATATAGCCTACAGTCCAAACTGTTAAGTAGAGACTCAATATTTATATTAAAACACATAAGGAGGGTTTTGGGTTTTGCTGTGGTTAAAAAAAGACACCACAAATAAGGACAAGGGAGGAAAGGGCGTCCTTAACAGGTTAAAAGAGCGATTATCAAAGACCAGAGAAGGCTTTGTAAGCAGGGTGGATCGGGTTGTACTTGGTAAAAAGAAGATAGATGATGACCTGTTAGAAGAGCTTGAAGAAATACTGATTACTTCTGATTTGGGGGTTCAGGTCAGCTACAGATTAATCGAAAACATGAAGGAAAAGATTAAAAGAAAGGAGCTTGATGACCCAAACCTTCTGAAAGAGTATATTCAGAGAGAAATTTTAGATATACTAAAGGCTGAGGAAAAACCTCTTGAGATTTCAAATTCCTGTCCATTTGTCATAATGGTTGTTGGAGTCAACGGGGTTGGGAAGACAACTACTATTGCAAAGATGGCAAACAGGCTTAAGGAGGAAGGAAAGAGCGTTCTTCTTGCTGCAGCAGATACATTCCGGGCTGCTGCTATAGAGCAGCTTGAGATATGGGGAGAAAGGGCAGGTTGCAAAGTTATTAAACATCAGAACGGGTCTGATCCTTCGGCAGTTGTTTTTGATTCCATAAAGGCGGCACAGGCAAGAGATATTGATGTCCTCATAATTGATACTGCGGGCAGACTGCATACCAAAGTAAATCTGATGGAAGAGCTAAAGAAGATTCAAAGGATTATTGGAAGGGAGCTGCCAGGCGCCCCCCATGAAGTTCTCCTGGTCCTGGATGCTACTACCGGTCAGAATGCTATTTCTCAGGCTAAACTATTCAAAGATGCCACAAATATTACAGGGATAGCTCTGACAAAACTCGACGGCACAGCTAAAGGTGGGATTATTGTAGGTATTTCCGATGAGCTAAAGATCCCTTTAAGATACGTGGGGATTGGCGAGGGGATGGATGATCTGAAAGTGTTTAATGCTAAAGAGTTTGTAGAGGCACTTTTTTAAGGTGAGGGGCGCTTTTGCTTTTTCTTTACTTTCCAGGCTAAGGGTAGTAGTATTAGTATTACTGATAAGCGTAGCGTTTCCTAATTAGCACAGGAAAGGGAGAAACAGGAAAGGGGGTGAAACAATTGACTGCATCATATAGTGAAAGAGAGGAGATAAGGGAACCTGCTGTAGCCGGTGCCTTTTATCCGAATGATCCAGTAATTTTGAAGAAACAGATAAAGGATTTTTTAAACAATGTCCCGGAGGAGAAAATTGAGGGAAAGATAATAGCTCTCATCTCTCCCCATGCTGGGTATATGTACTCAGGACAGGTAGCAGCCTTTGGGTATAAATTGCTTGAAGGATCAGATTTCAACAGGGTTATAGTAATTGCCCCCAGTCACAGAGCCCATTTTCATGGGGCTTCGGTGTATAATAAGACTGGCTATAAAACCCCCCTTGGAATAGTTCCTGTTGATCGCGATCTTTGCAATAGGATTATTGCCCAGAATGAGATGATAAGTTACTACCCCCAGGCTCATATCCAGGAGCATTCATTAGAGGTACAGGTTCCTTTTTTGCAGACAGTTTTAAAAGAATTTAAATTAGTCCCCATAGTAATGGGCAGTCAGGATTTCAATACATGTAGGATTTTGAGCGAAGCTATTGTGCAGGCGATAAAGGATAAAACGGCACTTATCGTTGCCAGTTCAGACCTTTCTCATTTCCATCGTTATGATAAGGCAGTAAGTCTTGACAAAATAGTTCTGCATCACATTGATAAATTTGATTCTAGTGGACTTGCACAGGACCTGAAAGACGGTAGGTGTGAGGCTTGTGGAGGAGGACCAATAGTCACTGCTATGTTGATTTCAGGGAAGTTAGGAGCTAATAAAGCCGGAGTATTGAACTATGCCAATTCAGGCGATGTAGCCGGTGATAAAAGTGGGGTTGTTGGATATGCATCTGCTGTTCTGTATGAAAACAAGGGAGAGACTGAATACAAACAGATGGAAAGAGCAGGTGTAAACCTCGGGCTTACCGTAGAGGAAAAGAGGACTATCCTCAGCATCGCCAAAACCGCTATCGAATGTAGGCTAAAAAATCAAAACTTACCCAAGTTTGATATAAGCTCAGATACTTTAAAAGAAAAGAGAGGCGCTTTTGTAACCCTTCATAAACATGGCAGCTTAAGGGGGTGTATTGGAAATATCCATGGTAACAAGCCTCTCTATATAACCATTGAAGAGATGGCAATAGCTTCTGCCTTCAATGACCCGAGATTTAAGCCTGTTACAGAGGGAGAGTTCAGGGATCTGGATATCGAGATTTCTGTACTGACACCTTTAAGAAAGATAGATGACGTTGAAGATATTCAAGTGGGGAAGCATGGAATATATATAGAAAAAGGTTACTATTCAGGGTTGCTCCTTCCTCAGGTGGCTACTGAGTATGGATGGGACAGAAACACCTTTCTGGAACAGACCTGTAATAAGGCAGGGTTGCCAAAGAGCGCATGGAAGGATAAAGACACACGCATATATATCTTCTCGGCAGATATCTTCTCTGAGGGAGAACTGTAAGACAGTAGCTTGCATTCTTTCTGTATATCACTACGGATGTGGGGATGTACAGAACTATAGAATAACTTGTGCAAAGGAGGATAAAATGCCAACACATGAAATCTATATGAATATGCCCACAAAAATTGTGCTCAACAAGGATACAGATTTTGAAATATATTCAGATGGCAATAAATTGGGTACATTAAAAATTAGCAAAGGAACGATTGAGTGGGCACCAGCAAACTATACTTATGGATTCCATTTGTCATGGAAAGAATTTGATGAAATTATGCAAAAACATGGTTATCAACGATAAGAGGCAGATATGAAGAATACAACAACTTGTAGGCATTGTGAGAAAGAGGTTGCAGTTTCTGCGGAAAAATGCCCTCATTGCGGAGGGGAAACGCCTGGTTTTACAAAACAACAAGCAGAAACAGCAAAATCTATAACAACTATACTAACAATAGCTCTCTTGGTGCTAATTATTATGTGGGCAAGAAGTTGCTGGAAAGCCGGCGATGAACTAGAGAATGCCGGCAGAGATATGATGAAGGCTGCTGAGGAAATGAAAAAAACAATTGGAAAAATAGGGGGGTATAGGGATCAGGTCTTGATTCTTGACATTGCAAACTATTCAACATTGATGATTTAAAGAATATTGAGGTAAAATAAGAGCAGGCAGGTTTCGGAGGTAGTCATGGCTACTAAGACAAGGATAGAAATACCCGGAGAAAGAGTTGCAGAATTTTGCAGAAAGCATCATATCCGCAGGCTTTCTTTCTTCGGATCGGTCATAAGCGATCATTTTACACAGGACAGCGATGTTGACGTGCTTGTTGAATTTGAGCAGGGCCAAGTTGTAGGTTTGTTGCGCCTTGCTTCCATTGAAATTGAACTTTCAGATATTTTAGGTCGTAAAGTAGATTTGAGAACGCCCGCTGATTTAAGCCGTTACTTCAGAGCTGAGGTGCTTTCAGTCGCAGAGGTTCAGTATGCGGAAGGATAATATTATACGATTAAGGCATATGCTTGAAGCTGCAAAAGAAGCTATATCCTTCTCTGAAAATAAGACAAAGAATGATCTTCATTCAGACCGTATGCTTGCTCTTTCTATAATAAAGTCTATTGAGATAATCGGTGAAGCAGCTTCTACCGTAACAAAAGATTTTCGTGACAGTCATAATGAAATCCCATGGGCAAGCATTGTAAGCATGCATCAAACATGATGATGGGAGAAGGAGAAGGTATGAGCATTAAAACAGCAGATATTCTTGAACTGAGCGTTGCTGAGCGGATTCAAATGGTTGAAGACATATGGGACAGCATTGCAGCCGTCCCGGAGGCAGTACTGCTCAGCGAAGATCAAAAACTGGAACTTGATCGCAGACTGGAAGCATATCATCTGAATCCTGACGTTGGGGCTCCTTGGATCGAGGTTAGAGAACGAATCCGCAACTGGTTCACATCATGAAAAAGCCCCTGATAGTCAGACCAGAAGCAGAAGTCGATCTGGCCCAGGCATACCAGTGGTATGAACAACAAGTTCATGGTTTGGGTGCGCAGTTTCTCTTGTGTGTGGATGCTGTGATGGCGTCAATCGAAAGGAATCCTCAGCTTTTTCCAGTTTTATTCACAAAGGTGTCATTCGGCGCGCTCTGATGCGGCGGTTTCCCTATGGAGTGTTTTTTATCGAAGGGGAGCAAAGTATCTCCGTTATTGGGGTGGTCCACGCGAAGCGTAACCCGCGAGTTTGGCAAGACCGGGGTTGACAGCAAGCAAACTTGGAAATCTGCCAACAAGCAGTTCAGCCGATAAGGAGGGCTGAACTGCGTTAAGTCTCTTTACAATGGAAGCTAATTATTTATTGCCTTAATCCAGCATGAACCACTTGACTACACTAAGTGACAAAGAGATTTGTGGGATAACCAAAGCGTTGAAAAAATAAGCAGTAAAGCAATGAAAGTCAGGAAAGCATTAGCCGAACAAAATGATGGAACAGATACCTAACACCATGGCACTATGGATAGATTTTGTTTTCACGGAAATTTTTGTTAATACCGCCCAGTCAAAATAAAGGGAGCCCAGTAATACGGCTCGTACTTTCTTTTAATCATATCCACCTGAGCCTGTTTCAGAGAATGGGCTATCCCTTTACCGCCTTCAATCTGCTTATAAAAATCATCCATGAAATCGGCTGTTACCTTATCATCGATACTCCACAGAGTAGAAACGACCGAGGGGCTGCCTGCGTATAAGAAAGACCTGTTCAGCCCTATTATCTCACTCCCGGTAGAGGACTTGCCCAAAGCAGTCTTACATGCACTTAAAACAACCGCCCTGCCTTTAAAATGGAGTTTGAATATCTCTAAAGCTGAAAGCCTGCCATCATCTCCATTACCAGGGGCTAACAAAAGACTGGAATTAACAGGGTCTTGTTCTGCAAAATGGCCATGGGTTGCAAAGTGGACAATATCATAGGAATTCAACAATTCCTTTGCCTTTGTCTCTGTGGCATCTGCTTTTAGAAAGACACTGGCTTTGTCTATCCGTTTTTGTATCCTTTCCACTTCTATTTCAGCATAAGGCAGGCTTAAACTCTCGTCTCCCAGAAAGGGATTTCCAAAGGCAAGGAGGGGCTTTAGCCCTTTTTCCCCTTTTTTCTCCATTGTGTACTTAAAAACCGTTGCGCTGGGGACATAGAATATGGAGTAGTCCTCTACAAGGTATTTTCCATTATTGCTCAGTGCTGCAATTGGCAGATAATACAGAAAGTCATGTGGTATAAATCCTATCCTTCCTTTAGACACAAAAGGTATAACGGGTTTTAAAATTATATCATATATCCTCTGGGAAAGGTTTTCTGTCTTTTCTCTGTTTTTTGAAGAGATGGAAGACAGGAAGGAAGATACGAGGTCTCTAAGTTCACCACCGGGGATCTTTACCCGTTCTAAATGAACCCTGCCTTTATCTATTGACCAGATGTAAAGCAGATCGTCTGTTACAAAATAATCGACAAGCGTAGTGTCTTCATCCAGCATATTCTGTATATCTGACGACCCCAAAGATTGAACAGATATCATAGAAAATAGTTCTTCGTTTTTGTTTTTTACCTTAATAACCAGATCCCTATAGCCACGTTCCGCATTTATGAGCTTTGATGAAATCTCCTTTATCTCTTCTTCGTCGTATGTCTTAACCAGTTGTTTCTTAATCTTAAGGATATCCTTGCTGTATTCTCCTTCCTTCTTCAAAAGTTCTTCCTCGTCTTTGTCTCTGCTAACATCCTTTCCGGCCAGAAGGTCTACCATAACCCTTGATTTGGCCCTTTCCGCCATCTCCATGGCTCCTTTGAAATCTCCTTCTCGGGATAGTACATAAATCAAAGACTCATAGATTACCTGTCGGTTGAACAGATAGGTCTCCTTTAATTTGTCAATAATTAAGGTTGACCGCTGTTGTTCGATGATTGCTGCTGCCTCTTTCAGCACATCAATTGCCTTCTGTGAATCGCCAAATCCCAGAAAATATCTGGAAAGGATGTACTTTGCCCATATCTGATAAAAGGGAAGGTGGTATTTATCCCCCATCTCGTTCAATTTCTCAGCGGCCTTTTTCCCATCATTGATGTTCTTCTCCAGAATATACACCTGATTAAAAAATAGCAGGGCATCCATTTCTCCAATGCGGAAGCTTGCCTTTCCTGCAAGTTCTGTTGCCTTTTCTAAATAACTATGAGAATCCTTCCAGTTTCCTTTTATACCATTTGCCAACCCCAGAAAGTTAAAAACATTCGTTTCCATCATCTGAAACACATTCTCAGGGGTATAACCTCCTATTTTAGTTTTTCTTATCTCTTTATTCATCACTAAGACTTGATTTAAATGAGATATTCCGTTGTCTATGTTTTTTGTTCTAACGGCATCATAGAACGCCTGATCGAATTCCATTAATCTGTATTTCTTAAGCATCTTGCTTACATAATCTGTCAGTATAAGCGATATACCATACTCGAGTTCTGAGTCTCTCCTTATAACCTGTAGATTAAACTCATCTTTGTAATCACTGTTCTCATCTATGGCCTGTTTAAAATAAGTTGCTGCCATAGCATAATCACCATTCATCAGGAAGTAATGTCCGTAGTTGTGATTTACAAAAACCTTCATCGGCAGGGTCTTCCACTCTTTCTCTTTTTCCTTGATAAGGTTAAAGGCGTCCTGTATCCTGCCAAATTCATATAACGTGAATATCTTTCTGGAGGTTGCCGTCCCTTCACCATAAAGATTATTTCTCTTTCGAAACTCTTCTATTGCCCTGTCAAAATAATGTATAGACCTCACTTCATCGCCAATTGACTCGTAGTGAAGCCCAACGCTCATAAATATATAAGGGATACCCCAGTCAGAGGTTAAGCTGGCTCCTCTTAACTGAGCTATATATTTTTGGGGCAGCTCGTTATCGTATGGACCGTTCAACTCTATTTTGGCAAGCCATTTTGGTGGTCCCGGCATATGAGTACATGCCGATAATACAACAATAACCAGGCAGAGAATGGCATATGAACATTTCTCAAGTAAACATTTTCCCATAATTCCCCCAGAATATGTGGGTTCTTCCGCGGTTTATTCTTCGGCTATTCACCTCGAACAACCAAAGAGTTTTTGACCCAGTTTCTTTCTGTCCTGGTCCCAGCGCTTTATCAAATAGTACTTTTCACCCTCAAATACACGAACAATACTCTCAAAATACTCTTCACATTCCTTTATTCCCATATGACCTGTTTTGTTAACAAATGATAAAATTCGGGAATGATAAAAAGGAACCATTGCTTCAAGAATCTGCTCCTGAGGAATCTCATTGTTTCGATAAGCAATAGCAAAGTTAAACAGGATCCTGGCCCAAAGATCACTGTGATAATAAAATACCTCCTGGGGCATTTTTTTAGTCTTACTAACCTCAATCAACTCTGGTTGTGGAATAATCTTTTCCCACTCCTTACCGTATTTTTCAAAACCGGAGATAAAACTGTCATATAGGGCATCTTTGTTGACATTTACTACAGGGGGCTTCTCGTCGCTCCCAAGACCAAATCCAAAGATACTGCTTGGCAAACTCGCTGAAGTATCCTTCCAGAGATATTCAAAATCAATCATCAAATCAAAAAAGGTCATAACCACCTGTTTAAACATGGGACCCAGATCCTTAGCAGGGTCCTTAGCCCTATGACTCTTAGGAGACCCCAAAAAGGTCTGACATACTTTAAAACGGCGGGCAATAGCAATGGTGGTCATCCAGATGTCGATCCCAAAATTGGCAACCTTTTCATTCCAGAGTTTCTCCGACAAAAATGCCCTGGCCATTCTTCCGCAAAACCCAAAATCTCCCCCGATAGGCTGCCTGACCCTCAGCCCGAAAAGAGTTCTCAGCAACGGATAGGCAATATGATTGGTAATAGAACCATCATACTTATGGCGAACGTAAATCGGGGTAACGTAATTAAAACCTGTAAAAAGGGGTTCGCCCAAGTATTGGATCCACTGGGGGGTAATACTTTTTAAATCAGCATCAACTACCACCACTGCCTTGGCCTGGAGTTCAACAGCTGCCTCAAATATATTCTTGAGATTATTCCCCTTCCCTTTTACCCCTTTTGGAGTAGAGATATAGATTTTAGGAACTTTTGTCGGGGTATTCATAAAGGCATCTATCGTCCCATCCGGTGAATTATTGTCCACATTGATAATTACTGACTTTTTATCGGGGAAGTACTCTATCAGTCCCCGACTGGCAACATCAGTGGGATATGCAATAGAATCAGCCTCATTGTAGGAAGGGATACCTACAATAATGTCCACGCTCTCAACATGATCCGGGTTCTCAACTATGATATCCATTTTTATCTCCCCCCCGCAACCCTATTTTGTCTTTTTACTGTCATGCCGGACCCCGTATCAAGTAAAGGGCAAGCTTGATCCGGCATCCAGTTCTTTTAAATAGTTGAGTTCTGTCTGGATTCCGGCTTCCGCCGGAATGACGATCTATTTTCGTAGTAAGTCTATCTATTTTAGGTTTCTTTTAATTGCTTCCAATATTCTATTAGACATAGCTTCATCCCCCAGAATACCCACTCGTATATTTACCTTCGTCGCCGACTCGGCAAGTGAATTGAGTTTTATCCATATCCTTGTGCCATCAGATATCTCCGAATCAATTATTACAACAAGGTTATCCTTCTTTTCCGACGCAACAGGTAACTTGAAATCTTTTAAGGCGTCCAGCGTAGCACTCCGTGTTTGATGTATTGATGCCTGTAATGTTGTTTCCAGTTCTCCCTTATACCATATCACTCCTCCTGCACCGAGACCGGCACCACCCGCTATAAGAAGGGGACCACAACTGGTAATTAAAGTAAATAACCCCAAAAATACCAACAAAGCCAATTGTCTTCTTACCATAAATCTCTCCTTTATTTTTTATTCATCCCAGAACATACTGTGGGCAGCTTTTTGACAGGTTAGAAATTGAAATCACCAGACTGTATGTCAAGGCTGAATTTTTACCGCTGCACTTGACTCTTTTTACCTAAAGGTAGTAATTGGTTATGTGTTATTTTGTTATTGTTTCTACTATGGATATGTCTTTTTTTATCCATTCATTTACTATTGTCGCAACTTCAACGCCTTTTTTCTTTGAGAATCTTCTCAGTACTTCCATCATTTCCGGCTCGATGTAAATAGGTAGGTACAATTCTGCATCTGGACGATAAAACTTACCTCTCTCACCTTTGGAAAAATCGTATTCTTTTTTCATTTATTTTCCTCCCGATACTGTTTTGCCTCTTTTCTGGTTGCCTTGCGGGCAGAAATAATTCTAATCCTGCAACAGTCGGCATCCAACTGCTGGAAAGTATGTACTACAACCAACAAAATACCGTTCCTGTCAATTCCAATTGTAGCCCATCGGTCTTCCTGTTCGCCATGCTCACTGTCGAAGACGGCTATCATTCTTGGATCAAGAAAAATAGTGGATGCCTGCTCAAAACCAATTCCATGTTTTTTTCGGTTTGCTTTTGCCTTATTGGGATGCCAATCAAAATAGTATCGCACTTGCCACTCCCATTTATATTATACACATAACGAGTCCGCAGAAAAAGCCATGAATCAGCAATTGGAGACTTTGTAACCCACTGTTTTTATTGAATATTATTTTTTAAAAAATCTTTAAAATGGTCTTTTTCTACAGACTCAACGACCAAAATCAGCCAACGCTGGAAGCGGTCGGCTGGATTATCTCTTTATGCCAGTTCCTTTATTATGTGCCTTGCAAGGTTTTCATCTATCTCCTCATGCCTTGGGACGGGTTGCTTTTTGCCAGTTTTTGGATTTCTGTAAAGATCATGACGGCCGCCATGCCTTACAAGCACACACCCAGTCGAAGTGATTTTCTTGATAAGTTCTTTTCTCTTCATACCGTCAAAGCAAGCTCTTTTACTTCATGCTCGTCAGGAACATCATCCATCGCCATAAGCATATACGCATCCCTCATGTTTTCCTCAAGTTCCTCCAAGGTTTCTCCCTGTGTCATGATTTCAGGATGTTCCAGTAGCTTACCTACCCAAAACCTTTCACCTTTCCAGTAAATCATTTTTAATTTTGCTTCCATTTTCTCACCTCTAACAAACCATGATCTTTTTCCATAATAATATCATAAAGACGAGGAGCTAAAAATGCCACATCGGGGTAGAAAGGGGATGCTGGTGCCTCTCTCAATGCCGCGGTAGCCGCAAGGGAACTAAGAGAATAGTGTTCATATCCTTTACACGCACCTCACCTGCACCGTATTCGGTGACTTTCCCGTCCTTCAGAATTATGTGGTAGTCAGCGCGGTCCCATGCCCATCCAGTTACAAGGCGGTGAGTATAGGTAAAAACTTCATAATCACCGACTTTCTTAAATCCGTCCGGGTTTCCCAAGGTATTGATTACCTCTGCCTTTGCCATGCCTGGCGACATCCGCGACATCTTCTAGCCGGTCGTGGCACATGAAAACAGTAGACAACAAAGAAAACATACGAGGACGTTTCTCATGTCATGCCTCTTTCTCGATTTAATGTATAATGCGGCAGTTAAGCCGTGCCCCGAAGGGGCATTGGTCTTGAACTCCTTGTTCTCCCTGAGCGGAGCGAAAGGGAACAGGAGTTCCGGCTTAACTGCCGCATTCTCCCCGAGCGGATCGAGGGGAGAATGTAGAAGTTACCTGACGGTGGGAAGCGCAGCGAAACACCGGTCAAGTGGACTTACAGGTTCGACGTTCCTCTTTTTGAGCCAATTCGCCTCTAAGAGAGTTTAAGGTTTCTTCTAGATTTTCATAAAAGGGCAGTAAATCCTTTTCCTCAATTTTCACTTCCTCTAGTGCTCGTGGAGGTATAGCATCGTCATAAAATCTGTGCCATAATTCGACATACGTGCAAAATGGTTTGTAAAATTCTTTTGTGCTATTTTCCGCAAGCCAGTATTTTTTAGCGAAGTTATCAACCATTTGATCATATAATGGCAAAAGGTACTTCGGGAATCTCTGGTTTTCATCTTCGATCTGTTTTTTAAAAGGTTCAAAATGTTTTTCATGTTCAAGAAATGGCGTAGGTTGCTCTTCACATATTTTTCCCCATGCAGTTCCGCAGGCACTTGACAACTCAACCCTCAGTTCACTGCTTGCTCTAATACGCATTCTGAACCCCACCATGGGGGAATAGAATTCCGTCACCTGTTGACTAATAAAATCGAGTCTTTTTTCAAGGTTAAAACGCTTTAATGAAAAACGATACCCTACACGAGCGCCTAAAAACACAGCCAACAGTGTAATGAGAGAAGGAACTGCAATTTTCCCAAATTCAATGAGATTATTTAATAATTCCAATTGTTCTTTATTCAATTGTGTAAGGTCCCCTTGCATGGCAATTTATATATTTCTGACGTCCAACAAGTTAGTATCTAGTTTTCTGCACTTTACCACATAAGTACAAAAAATTACAAGTGCAAGCTGACATTTTGCTTAGATCGGACATTAAGGGGACAGGACAGATTTATTTATCGAACTACGTGAAATGAAAAGAACAGAAGGTTGCCTAAGCATTCAATCAAACCGACCTCTGGCCAGCAGTATCAAACTGAATTGAATAGGTACAGATGACCTCTCACTTTTTACTTCAGAACATTTAATCTTAAAGACAATTCTGCAAGCTGCTTGCTGTCCACCTTTGAAGGGGCTTCTGTCATTAAACAGGTAGCCTTCTGGGTCTTTGGAAAGGCTATTACATCCCTGATAGACTCGGCTCCGGCAAGTATCATAATCAGGCGGTCAAAACCAATTGCCATACCGCCATGAGGGGGCGCTCCATACATTAATGCATCCAGCAAGAAGCCAAATTTTGCCCTTGCCTCTTCTTTGCCAATCTTCAGAATTTCAAACATCGCTGACTGTAATTCCCTTTGATAGATTCTGAGGCTTCCGCCCCCTATCTCAGAGCCATTTAAAACAAGGTCATACGCCTTGGCCCTCACTCTGTCCGGTTCTGTCCTTAGTTTCGGTATGTCCTCATCAACAGGTGCCGTAAAAGGGTGATGCACTGCCGTATACCTCATTTCATCCTGATCGTATTCCAGTAAGGGGAAGTCTACAATCCATGTAAAGTCAAAAGTGTTCTGCTTAATAATGCCTAATCTCTCAGCTATATTGAGCCTTAACCGTCCCAATGCCCCGTTCGCTATCTTCGTCTGATCTGCTACCAGAAGTAGCATATCACCTTCAGATAAATTCATCCTTTCACAAAGGGCAGTTTTATCTGAGTCGTTCAGGAACTTGGCGACAGGGGATTGCCAGGTTCCGGATTCGTATTTCAACCATGCCAATCCCTTAGCACCATAGACCCTGGCAAGGTCCACCAGGTTATCCAGGTCCTTTCTGGAAAAGCCGGAACAACCCTTCGCATTCACTGCCTTAACAACCCCACCCTGCTTAACCGCATCTGCAAAGACCTTAAACTCGGATTTTTCGAATATATCAGAGACGTCCTCCAACTCTAACCCGAATCTGGTGTCCGGATTGTCCACGCCATACCTTTCCAGAGCATCATCGTAGGTTAGCCTCTTAAAGGGGGCTTTTATATCTACATTCAAGACCTCTCTGAAAACCAAGGACATCATGCCTTCTACGATTCTAAATATATCTTCACGGGCAATAAAGGACAGCTCCATATCTATCTGTGTGAATTCAGGCTGTCTGTCTGCTCTCAGGTCTTCGTCCCTGAAACACTTCACGATCTGAAAATACCTGTCGTAACCTGCTATCATCAACAACTGCTTAAATAATTGAGGGGACTGGGGTAACGCGTAGAAGTTGCCAGGATTTACCCGGCTGGGAACCAGATAATCTCTGGCTCCCTCAGGTGTGCTTTTAGTTAAAAAAGGGGTTTCGATCTCCAGGAAGCCCTTATTATAAAGATAATCCCTTATGGTCTTTGCGGCTTTGTTTCTCAAGATCAGATTCCCCTGGAGCCTTCTCCTCCTCAGGTCCATGTATCTGTATTTTAGACGGGTATCTTCTCCCACATCTGTATCTTCTTCAATGGGAAAGGGAGGGGTTTTTGCCTCGTTTAACACTTTCAGTTCTTTGACCAGCACCTCTATCTCCCCTGTAGCCAGATTGGGGTTTTTGGTCCCTTCGGGCCTTTTAGAGATGCTGCCTTTAATCGCTATAACGTATTCACTACGAAGCAGAGCCGCCTTCTCGTGGGAATCCCTGTCCACATCCGGGTTAAAGACTACCTGGGTAATACCGTACCTGTCCCGCAGGTCGACAAATATAAGACCTCCGTGGTCCCTCCTTCGTTGTACCCATCCCATTAGAGTAACTTCACTGTTTATATCATCCACCCTTAACTGACCGCAGTGGTGGGTTCTATTGAAACCTTCCATCGAATCACCCAATTACGACCTCCCGTTTTCCAATTCCCGTATTCTCTTCTTAAGCTCTACCATCTTCATCTCCCTGTCAACCGTTAGTTTGTGCCACCTCTCCAGCTCTTCCAGCCTTATCTTAATCTCATCTTCTAACCTTTTTCTCTCTGTAATATCTCTAATAGAGACTTGAATTGCAGGTTTTCCCCTATAATTAATGACTGTAGAATTTTTATCACGTATGCAAAAATAAAGGTCGTCAAGAACCAGACAACCAGCAAAAAGAAAACTGCATTTGAAAGAGGGGCTTTTACCCCAAACTTCAGGACATTAACCAGAACCAAGAAGAATATTAGTGTAACCCTTCTTAATACGATACTATCCCTGACTCTGTGTATCAATTCGTTGAAATAGGGTTCTATTCCGGACATGACACATCTCCTTCTGACCCCTGACTCCTGATTTCTGACCTCTGAATTTAACTCACCACTTTCTTCTAATAACATAATCAGCCGTTGCTAAAAGGGCTTGTCTCTCTGTAGAGGCATCAAACTCTTGCAGAAATCCCTTTGCTATTTCAATATAGCCCCCTGCTCGTTTAAAGGCATGGTCCACTCCTTTATATCGCCTGATCAGATCAATTATTGTTGATAACCCCCTGTCCCCATGGTTACTGGATTCAATAATATTTACAATCTTTTCTCTATCGGAGTGGTTGCAGACACTTAAGGTATATATTAATGGCAGAGTAATCTTCCCTTCATATAGATCTTTTCCAATAGTCTTGCCAAATTCTTCCTCAGTGGAGATATAGTCAAGGATATCATCCACCAACTGAAAAGCAATGCCGAGATTTAGACCGAAACCTTTTAATGCCTTTTCTTTCTCACCAGGGGCATTGCCCAGGATAGCCCCAACCTGACATGCTGCTGAGATCAAAACCGCTGTCTTCTCAGTTACAATAGAGATATACTCCTCTTCAGTAGTATGGGGGTCTCCATGTTTTAGCAACTCCATGATTTCTCCTTCAGCCAAACGGGTCGTTGCATCAGACAATACCCTCAATATCTTTAAATCACCAATAGACGTTAATAAAGAAAAAGATTTAGAGAAAAGATAGTCTCCAATTAAAACACTGGCTTCATTTCCCCACACAGAGTTAACTGAAGAATTGCCCCTTCTTACTTCAGCATTGTCCACAACATCGTCATGAAGGAGTGAAGCTGTATGGATGAACTCAAATATGCTGGCAAGGGGGATATGGCAGCTGCCTGTGTAACCACAGAATTTTGCAGAAAGGATCAATACCAAAGGTCTGAAACGCTTTCCACCACTTAGCAGGACGTATTTCCCCACGTCCGGTATCAATGAAACATATGATAACACATTTTTTGAAAGCTCGATCTCAACCTTTTGAAGGTCATCCCTGACTAAATCAAAAACCTCTTCAAGTTCCATCTAAACCCCGTATCAACTCAAATTATATAGAACGGCATAAAAATGAACCTCCCGGCAGCAAGCTGCGGGGTATCCAAAAATATTATAAATTTTCGCTATTCTGTATTCTGTCATTCCGTGCTTGACACGGAATCCAGTCTTTTAGTTTTCTGGATTCCTGCTTTCGCAGGAATGACTATTGAAATCCTGTAGCAAGTACAGGGAATTATCAAGTTAAATGCGCATATACCGCATCAAAAATCCGAATCACATGTTATACTGCCCTGGCTAAGGTTAACACATCTACCCTGCCTGTCCCCGCCTTTGTTAACACCCTTGCACATTCATTAACGGTTGCGCCACTTGTATAAACATCATCAATTAATAAAATACTCTTGTCCTTAAATCTACTCTTATTATAAAGGAAAAAGACCCCTTTTACATTCTTTTCTCTTTCTTCTTTGCTGAGATTAATCTGGGGAGACTCCCATTTAATCCTTTTAAGGTTCATGTAATCAATGGGAATCCTGTGTTTCTTTCCTATATACTTAGCCAGGGAAAGAGCCTGGTTAAACCCCCTTTCTCTTAATCTTTTAAAATGAAGAGGGACGGGGATTAAAAAGTCATAGGATTTGAAATCAATAGAACCAGGACGAGAACCCATCATAAGAGCACCTAAAGGCTTAGCCAGGATGGTCCTCCTGTTGTACTTAAACTCATGGATAGCCTCTTGCAACACCCCTTCATAAAATCCAACTGCTCTGGCTTTAGCAAAGTATACCCTGAAGGTTAAACAAGTCCCGCAAAGATGGTCTCTTCCTATATCAGAGTTAAAAGGTATGCCACATTTAAGGCAAATCGGAGATGAAATGTACCTTATACTAGAAAGGCATGATTCACAAATTCCCTGGGACCGGGTATTGACAATGTCTTTCTCACAGATAAGGCATCTTGCAGGAAAGAAGAAATCCAGGAAAGCATTAAAAAACTGCACCATAATTATACTTAGTTACTTAGCCGTTAACCTCGATTCTCGGAACATCAACCCAGAGGCCCTCTAAATCATAGAACTCTCTAATAGGCTCATAAAATACATGCACGACAACATCATCGTAATCTAACAGTATCCATTTCGCCGCAGAAAATCCCTCAACACCCAAGGGGTAGATTCCTTTTTTTTTCAAACTCTCCTCTATCGAATAGGCAATTCCCCGAACCTGACGATCTGATTTTCCACTGCATATTATAAAGTAATCAGCTATTGAAGACATCTCTTTTATTTCTAATACGACTAAATTTAAAGCCTTCTTGTCTAAAGCGGCATTGGCACAAAGAAGGGATTTCTCCTTCGAGTCTAAAACCATTTACCCTCCTTATTCTTATAATTATATAAAACTCTTATTTTATCCTCCTTTGATAGTCCTATATAGATGTTTAAATCAGCCACCATCAGCTAAAGCCGATGGTTTGAGGGTTCGAGTCCGCCAGAGGCGGAAAGGGGTCAAGAGATCAAGGGGAAATCTTTTCTTTACTATTCTCGAATCCTGGAATCCTCGACCTCTAGAACCCTTACGGTGCAAAATATCAAACTGAAGTCTTTCCGCCTCAGGTGGAAGGATTTTTCTCCCATTCTCCGAAGAAGATAATAAAAATATCAATATCATAGATTAATGTCAATCGTTTCTTTAATTACTTTTATTCAAATATCCAGCCAATCTGGCTTTTGATATCTTGTATTGTTTATTAATGTATCGATTATTCGGATCAAGAGCTATAGCAGCTTCAAAGTGTTTCCTGGCCAGATCCATACAATTACGTTGTTCCAAAACCGACGTGGCCTGAGGCTGAGAACTCGAAATCCAGTTTTCAAGAATATTGGTGATAACCAGGGCATAATAGATATGATAGTAGCCATCAGTCGGCTTCATACGGAGTGCCCGTTCAAATTGCTGTCTCGCATTCATCAGTGCTTCAATTCGGGATTCTTTTGTGTTGACATCTTCACTATAATAAGCCCTGTAATAGTACAGCTTTCCTAATTCATATAATATATCTGCATTACCCGGATCAGAGCGCAGCGCCTCTTTAAGGTAAAACTCAGCCAATTTTGCCAGGTTGCTATTGTACATTTTATCAGAAATTACTATCTTCAGATACCCTTTACCCATTTGATAAACATAATGAGAGTTGCATCCTCTTACCAGATGAAAACAAAGTAGTAATACTATAACAAATACTGAAGTCAATGACAGATATTTCTTAAATCTAACCAGGGGGAATCGGCTACATTTCATATATATGAACCTCATAAGGCCCAAAGTAATCTGCAAGTTTTCTTTCTTTTATAGAGAGTACCCTATTTTCAAATACAACATTTACCTTATCCTTTAAAAAAGAGCCGTACATCTTGACCTTTGCCGGCTTATCACTAACATTTACGGCTATGATGTACATCCCTTTCTTAATGACAAAAGGATGCTTTTTAGAAGGCATATTATCCACAAATTTCACTGTATAGTGAATATCTGAAGGCTTATTTTGAAGCTTTACACCTTCCAGATTTTCTGATTCAATCTCTATATCTAGTTCCTGATTTGCAGAAGGGGCAAGGAGTAACGGATAGATTTGATTTAATTCCCAAACGATCCTTTTAATCCCCTTCCAGTGCTCAGGGTAATCCCTTATGTTGTATTTCCCTCCTTTATAGGTATAGTAGAATATCCCCTTTGCTCCATGAACTATAGCAAGATAGGTAAGGCATCTCTCTTCCTCATAAGTAGGATTCCTGCCCCACTCCCTTTTATATTCCCCTACAGGGAAAGCCGACCAATCAAATGCCTGGATTACAGCAAGGATCGGCTTCTCATCGAATGTGGCTACCCTTGCTTCATCTATGGATTCAGAAAGCCAGGTTATGGGCATCTTAGGGATGGGATATGGGTCAACCATGAGTATATCCACTCCATCCCCATAGTCATATGCCTTTTTTGATCTTACAAGCACCAGGCTGGTTGGATGGGTAGAATCCATTTTATGGACATAGTCGTTTAATCTCCATATATAGCTTGGAGGAATCCCTCTTCCCTCTGGTTCATCAGCCAGATACCAGGAAAGTATACCCGGAGAGTTCCTGACCCTAGAAAAGAATGGGGTTATATCCCGTTCCCACACCTCGTCTGGAACCCTTATCATTAACTTCAGATGATGCCTTTCAGCTTCCAGTATAAGAAAACTTAAAAGACCCACATTTGAAGAGTATGCCTGTACACTGTTAAAACCAGCTTCTTTAAGTTCAGACAAGTCCTTAACATCAGCTCCGTAAATACCTATGGGGAAAAAATTCGCCAGCATTTCATTTGCCAGCCCCTTATAACTATGCTTTAAATTGCAGGTTGATGGACTTATGTCTGTTGACTGTTGACTTTCAACAATGAAATATCGAACATCTGAGGAGGCTATCTCATTTCTATTCTTGTAGACCTTTGTTTTCCAGTACCATTTCCCGCTTTTCAAATTCTCTGCTATCTGATGGGAATTTCCCTGGGGACTAAACCTTTCAAGGATTATAACATTCCTGAAATTCTCATCCTGAGAGAGATGTAACTCATTAGAAAGAATCATATCATCTTCAGGAAGCAACCATTCAAACCTTGGCATATCTCCTTTAAAGGTCTCCCCCTGTATAGGAAGGACAGGTTGTATAGTGAATTCTGTCAGATAGAGGTCATCGAACCATACCCTGTGACTCATTCCAGGACTTTTCAGGGAAAGGGTGGTATACTTATAGTCTCCAGATTTAATAAGCCAGCTTAACTTAATCCATCCTCCCCATGAAAAGAGTTCATTCAGATACAATTCTTTATCAAATATCGCAATCTCAGGATATTCTCCGTCTCTCCATCCATCCCGTTTGATTCTGAGGGAAAAGAGATAGTACCTGTTTGGTTTAATATCCTTGATCCTGCATCGCCAAACCCCTTCCCCGTATATAAATACCGCCTTTCCACCTTTGAGCACATGATTACCTTCATGCAAAAAACCTTCCCCCCCAGCTGTCTTATACCAGCAGTCAGGAATCCCATTTCTGTCAAAGTCTTCCTCAAAGCCGGGGTTAGGGATAAGGTTGGGAAACATCTCCCATGAAGTAGATGGCAGTAACACAAATATCATGGTTATTACTATTAGCAATAAACTTTTCACATCTCCCACCATATTTTAAAATCCCCTCAGTGCCTGAGAGTCTCTCTATGATGACTCCTCATGTGAACGGCAGCATAACTCAGCGCAAGTATGATGAAAAACAGCATTGCATTTGCCGGAATATGCATATTGAAGTCCACTGTGCTGTGAAACAGGATGGATAGAATCCCTGTTGTCCCACCTAGTGCCATGCCTACCACAAAAGGGTTCCTTCTCTTTGCCCATCTCTTCATAATTACAATAAGGAAAAGCAGAACCCCTCCAACAAGAAAGAGTGTCCCTGAAATGCCTGTATCTGAAAGCAGCTCTAAATAATCATTATGAGTATGCTCGAAAAAGAGATTGGTTTTTACTGTTTTATACCGAGGATAGATATATTCAAAAGTACCCAAGCCTGTCCCAACTAATGGGAAATCACTAACTATATTGATAGTATCCTTATAGACTACCGGTCTCAGAGGGCTGACTTTATCAGGCTCCCTCAGACTAGCCAGCCTGTCTAATAGCGGGCTAATACCCACCCAAACCAAAAATAAGGCAGAAACAATAAAAATGGAAATGAGAAAAACTGCGGTGCTCCTCTTTCTTCGCCTGTGATAAAACAAAAGGAAATTTACCAAAAAGAGTATGGATAACAAAAAACATATAATTCCACCACGAGAAAGAGACAAGAATAAGGCAGCAATCATGAGAACTATAACAAATATAAAAAGAATGTTCTTCGAGATTCGGGATTCAAGGGAAGCAATCCTAGCCCTCCAACTACCACCCTGGAAACTGGAAACCGGAAGATAGGAAATCAGAAAGCCGATGGCTAAAGGGATTACCATCTCCATATATCCAGCGAAGTGATTTCTATTGACATATGTCCCAAAAAAACCAGGAGGTTTTCCTTTCCAATATACAGATTGCCAGAACCAATATATTTTGTCTGTCCCGCTTGCCATCTGAATGATTCCCAAAAAGGCTATAATGGATCCCATTATTATTATAGCAACAACAAGTCGTTTTATCTGTTCCTCTGTTACCAGATTATTGATTATCAAGAAAAAGACCCCAATGTATGCCAATATCTTAAATAGTTCTGCCTTAGTAGTGTGTTTATAGATAGAGATTGGCATCCAATTTTGAATCGCGACTTGCGACTTGCAACTTGCAACTTCACGGTTTGTTGAGTTATCTGAGTTTATAAAGTTTGAGTTAATTGAGGAATGCCAGCTGGGAAGGGTCTGTTCGTATAGCTTATAGGTGTTCGGCGACAGGTATTTAATTACTGACGGTGGTAAGGGAAGCATCTGAAACAGGATTAAAACAATAAAAAGAAAGAATGGCAAAAGCAATGAGTAGCGAATCTCGATTTTCCTCTCCGCTACTTTCTGATTTACAAGGAATAATTTCAGAACCCACAATACAATCAGGAAGATAACAGTAAGTTCCATTACAGTGTAAGTAGCGACATGCACTGCTCCAAAGGCAAGAGGGGTAAATACAATTATGAAAATCAAGCCGCCTTCTATAATCCTGTCAAATACCTTAAGATTTGGAGCCATTTATTTAACCTCTTTTGATTTAGACCTTTACACAACCTAGCAATAGCTTTGAAGAAGTCACCTGAGAGCGAATTCATAGATTTTTTGGGGAACCCTTCTTAGCGAGCGGAATGTAGAAAATTCACATGTTTGACTCGCCAGAGGCGGGGAGTTTGTGAATTTTCAAAGGAGTGAGCTTAGATGGGTCAAAAAATGTATGCTGAAGCGAAAGGGTACTTCTTTAAAGCTCTCTGATCAATTTCCGTATTTTTGGATCTGTACAATCGCCCATTCTACCCTCTTTCTTACCTCCCTTTCTTCCTCCCCTTTATTCAACATCAATTCTAATTTCTTTATAGCCTTTCTGTCCCTTAATCTGCCGAGAGATTCAGCGGTAAAGGCTCTAACCCAGACTCTTGGGTCATTCAAAGCTTTAATAAGTGGTTTTAATGCCTTCTTGCTACCCAGAAAACCCAGTGCCAGGGCGGCAAAAGCCTTCACATCTTCATCATCTTCCCTCTGTACTATTTTAATTAACGGTTTTAGAGCACTTTCGTCTCCTAAGAATCCCAGGGCAAACGCAGAGGCTTTACGAACATCCTTATCTCTATCTCTTAAACTGTCGATCAAGGGAATAACAGCCCTCTTATCCCCTAAATAAGCAAGGGCATTTGCAGAAAATCTTCTAATTTCTTCATTTTTATCTCTAAGGAAGCTTATCAAAGGCTCTACAACCCTGTTATCTCTAATCAGACTACAGGCGAGGACAGACAATTTTCTAACCTTAATATCTCTGTTATTCAATGAATGAATCAGGAATTCATTCAGGTTCTTTTCCCCTTTCAGGGTATTAGAAAAGGCTAACGCATCTTCAGCTAAAATCTTTTCTGTCTCACCCTTACTATCTTTTATATCATGTATTGCTTTGATTGCCTTCTTGTTTCCGGGGTATCGTATTGCTAAAGCAGCATAATCAATCACCCCTCCCTTATCCCTTTTAAATGCCTTCAACAAAGGCTTTATCGTACTCTCATCATTCACTGTCCCCAGCGAGTTCGCTGCAAACATCCTGACCCATTCATCTTCGTCTTCTAATGCCTTAATTAAAGGGCTTAAAATCCTTCCGTCTTTAAAATTACCCAACCCCTTTGCCGCAAAGATCCTGACCATTTCATCTTCGTCGCCCAATGCCTCCACCATTGGCTCAATCACTTTCCTGTCTTTTCGGGTGCTCAATAACTTTATAGCTCTAACCCTTTTGCTGGTACTTTTACTTTTGAGCTCGGATATCAGGGTATCTGTATCTGGTGGCTTCTGGCTACAACCTGAAAAGAACAACAATATACACGAGAGGAAAATAATCAATAAACTTTTCATTGTATCTTATAAAGGATTCAAGGGGTGAAGGATTCGAGGATTCAAGTAAGTAATTAGTTACCTAAAAGGCAACTGGTTTTTTTCAAAATGTGCACGTCCTAATAAAACAATGTTGTCGATGGCAGTAGCTATAAGCTCTGAGCCCGGAAAGTAGCTGGAAACCGGGGTAACCTTAAAGTCAGATAACCCTGTCGCATTGTAACTCACGATAACCAGGGCATCTTTAAGAATACGGGGCAGGGTATTATCCTTTCTTTTTAAGACATCTATATAAGAGTGGTGGCTAAATCTGGTATAAGGGGTAGAAAATCTGAGTTTAAAGTCTCCTTTACTATCAATCGGTATCCGCAAGTTATTTATCTGAAGGTAACTATCAGGCTTTATCCTTATTGCATTCAGCTTAAGGTTGAGATAATCCAATGCTACCAAAAGAGGCAGAGAAGGATATGCTTTTCCTCTGTACATCATCAGAAGTGGAAATTGCGTTACCATCCCCCTTTGGGGTATGCTTATCATCCCCTTGCCATGGACAGACTTCACCTCTTCATCAGGAAACACATTTACAAATCCCACTCCTTTTGCATGGACAGACAGTCCTTCAATGGGGAGAAGGGCACCTCTGATATATCGTATATCTTCTGATATTGTCTTTTGATAAGATATTTTGAATCTGTCAAGCAGATTCATCCTTTCAATGACTCGAGGTTTCCCTTCAGTTAGAGGATAAAAGACCGATGCAAAAAAGATATTCTGGCTTTTCTTCACTGCATCTATTAAAACCTGATCCTTTTCAGGATACCTGGAATCAGGCTCAGAAAATATGATGTCAAAGATTATAGCTTTCGTACCATACTGGTTCAAGACATCTATTAACCTGCCATGTATATCCCTTGTCCAGGGCCACATCCCCAGCTCTTCTATACTCTTATCATCCACATCTACGATAACTATCCTACCCCATCCTTTATTACACAGGATGAGAAATACAAGTGCAAAAACTATTAATGTTGCCTTTTTAATACAAGGACTCGACACCATTATCACTTCAATGCCTTAGCAAAATTTCGTTTCTGTCAACTTAACTTACTAAGACGATTAGGCGTATATGTGGGAATAATTTCCTTTAAGGTGGTGATTATGGAAGGTGTGTCCTGAAGTCGCGCAAAGTTTTCCAGCTCTTCGATTTTCCTGAATAAAAATTCCTGTGAAAAGGGTTCTTTAATTCTGGCCTTGAAGATCTTTGGATGTTCAGTAGGCTCAACCCCCTCCTCTGCGGTCAAAAGCTCCTCAAAAAGCTTCTCTCCGGGCCTAATCCCGCTAAAGACAATAGGGATATCCTTCTCAGGCTCCAGACCAGAAAGCCTTATCAGTTCACAGGCTATATCATATATCTTTACCGGTTCACCCATATCCAGCACAAAGACCTCCCCACCCTTTCCCATGGTACCGGCCTGTAAGACTAAAATAACCGCCTCAGCTATCGTCATAAAATAGCGCTTCATCTCGGGGTGGGTGATGGTCAATGGGCCACCCTGCCGAATCTGTTCCTGAAACAGAGGGATAACGCTACCCCGGCTTCCCAATACATTTCCAAACCTTACAGCCATAAAGTGAGTTGTCTGTTGCTGGTCAATGTATGTTATCATCATCTCGGCCACCCTCTTACTGGCACCCATAACGCTTGTCGGATTAACAACCTTATCCGTAGAGATGAATACGAATTTCTCTACCCCATATTGATAGGAGAGCTTAGCCAGAATCTCCGTGCCCAGGATGTTCACCCTGACAGCCTCTTCAGGAAAATCCTCTACAATAGGCACATGCTTATAAGCAGCGGCATGAAACACTATCTGAGGGGCAAAATTCCTGAAAACAACACCCATCTTTTCTTTATCCAGAATGTCTCCCAGCACAGGATAAACAGAAAGATGCTGATAATGTTCTTTTATCTCCCGGCTGATATGAAAAAGGGCCGTCTCGTTACAGTCTAAAATAACCAGCAGTTTGGGGTCAAACAGGGAAATCTGTCTCACAAGTTCCGAGCCAATGGAGCCTCCTGCCCCCGTTACTAAAATCCGCTTGCCCTTTAAATTCCTTTCAACTTCAGCGTATTCAATCTCTACAGGCTCCCGACCCAGTAAATCTTCCACCTCAATCTTTTTTATATCCAGAATGCTGATATCCCTGGATATAATTTCTTTAGTACCTGGTATAACACGAATCTCATTTATTCCTGCTTTATAAAGGTAAGATACAATATCCCTGATCTCCATAGGGGAGGCTGAAGGCATAGCAATTACAGCCAATTCTATGTCCAACTTTTTTGAAATTCGTGTAATATCCATCCTCATCCCCGCTACCTCTACGCCTTGTATAGAGACCCTTTTTTTTGACGGATCGTCATCTATAAAGGCCACCGGCAAATACGGAGAATCTTTTGCTGTCTTCATCTCCCTTACAATCTGTACCCCTGCATCTCCCGCCCCAATTATCAGGGTCCTGCTCCGCCCGGCTACAGAGCCTCTCCTGACATAAATATAAGCCCTCTTTGAGGCCCTCAAGACCTCAACCATGATCAGTGAAAAGGCATAATCTATTAAAAATATCGAGCGTGGGAAGCCCAGTAAAGGCTCTCCATAAGCAAAAAACAAGATGGAGGCTGAGATAAGTAATAAGCTCAGAGTTTGAGCCATAAACACCTTTATGAGTTCGTAGAGACCTATATATGACCACGTAAATCGGTAGATCTGAAAAAAGTAGAAGACCAGCATCTTGATGCTTATAAACAGGGGGAGGGAGATATAAAAATGAACCAGATAACGATCGGGTATAATACCCTCAAAGCGAAGGTAAAAGGAAAGATAAAGAGCCATACTAAAAAGAATGGCGTCTGAAATCAAAAAGAATAAAAACCTTTTCAGGACTGTCTTCTTGAAAAGGGTTTTAAATAAGGGAGTTAGATTATACATGAAATATATTATCCCTAGCTAGTGACGAGTTACTCGTCACTCGTTACTTGTGACTCGTTACCCTCATCACCTTATCTATCGCCTTGAGCACATCTTCCATATCCTCTTCCGCCAAAGTAGGATGCACCAGAAATATAAGGGATGTCTCCCCCAGCTCCTTCGCATTGGGCAACCTCTTTTGACTTTTGACTTTTAACTTTTGACTGTTATTAAATGCCTTTTCCAGATATACCTCGGAGCAGTTCCAGGAAAAAGACGGAATCCCCTCGGCATTGATAGCCGCTACGATTCGGTCCCTGTCCCAACCGGGATTTAACCTCTCAGGGCGGATATACGAAGAATATCTGTAATATGAATTATAAACGTCTTCAGATGGTATGGCAACCCTTAAGGCAAAATATTCTTTGACTCCCTCTTCTAATATTTCGGCATTCCTTCGTCGGAGCTTTACCCAGTGGGGCAATTTCTTCAAGACCACCCTTCCGATAGCCGATTGCATCTCGGTAAGCCTTAAGTTTGTCCCGATGCTTTCGTGAAGCCAGCAAGCTTTGGATGAATCCGCCAGAGGCGGATATACCGCATCAAAACTCTTTCCATGGTCCTTATAGCTCCATGCCTTCTTAAATACGGCTTCATCGTTGGTAAGGAGCATCCCGCCCTCACCACCTGTAGTCAGTATCTTGTCCTGGCAGAAGGAAAAACAAGCAATATGTCCAAAGCTTCCGACAGGTCTTCCTCTATATTTAGCACCGTGCGCCTGGGCACAATCCTCGATGACGAAAAGCCCCTTTTTTTTTGCCAGATCCATAATCGGGCCCATATCGCAGGGCCAGCCAGCTAGATGCACACAGATAATGGCTTTTGTCTTAGGTGTTAAAACTGCATTTATAGTCTCTGCATTTATATTTCCGCTATTCAAATCAACATCGGCAAAGACCGGCCTCGCCCCTCTGATTACAATACAGCTTGCCGAGGCGATAAAGGTTCTGGGGGTAACAACTACTTCATCTCCATGACCAATACCCAATGCCATAAGGGCAAGCTCCAGGGCTACCGATCCATTGGCAACTGTCACCCCATAGTTACAACCAACAGATTCAGCAAACTCCTTTTCAAAAAGATGTCCTTCCTCCCCGGTCCAGTAATTGACCTTCCCGGATTTAAGCACCCTGGTTACTGCCCCGATTTCATCTTCAGAAAAATAAGGCCAGGGGGGGAAGGGCTTGCTTCTTACAGGAACTCCCCCATCAATGGCAAGCTTACTCATAATAAAAGTTCCCTCTTTAAACTCCCTCCTTTGTTATAACACATCTATTCTTCTAAAAACCCCAGTCTGAAAGTTCCAATGGTGCATATTATCCCTACAGAGAGGAGAATAAACAGACCGATCCTTAGGGTTGAAATATAGGAAAAAATCCCCAAAAGACCAAATACAGAACTTATAATCCAGCATACTCCTACTGCCTTTCTGTGGGAAAGGTGGTATCCTGTCATCAACCGGTTATAAAAATGACCCAGATCAGGTACGGAAATTGACTTCTTGTTAAGATAACGGCGGAGGATGCTTAGGGCGGTATCATAGACAGGCAACCCCAGAATCAGGACAGCAGCCAGTAAGGAGGACAGTCTATTTTGAGAGCTATTTATGCACAAAATTGCAAGTATTGCAAGGATATAACCCAGAAACAGGCTCCCTGAATCTCCCATGTAGGTTTTAGCCTTATGGAAGTTGTATCTCAAAAATCCCATGTTACTCCCCATCACCATTAAAGATAAAAGCGCACCAAAAGGGTTACCCTGTATCAAAAAGAGGGTGAGAAAGGAGGTTGATACCAGGATAGTCACCCCAGAAGCTAACCCGTCCAAACCGTCTATCAGATTTAAAGCGTTACAAGCTCCCAGGACAAAAAACAGGGTCAGGGGGACAGATATCCATAGCGACACAGCAATTTCCATCCTTAAACCAAAAAGTATTGGTATCAAAGCCGCCAAAAGCTGACCAGAAAACTTGAGTAAGGGTTTAAGCTCAAATATATCATCGAGTAAGCCTACCAGAAAGATTGCCATAGCACCAAGCATGACACCCAATACTTGAAGACCAATCTCCCCCTCTTTCAGGATAAGATAAAACAAGAGCGAAAGAAAAACCCCTGAAAATATTGCAAGCCCGCCCAGGCGGGGTGTAGGCTCTTTTTGAATCTTGACCTGACCAGGATTATCCACTACCTGCCAGATGTTAGCCAACCTTATGGTCAAAGGGGTAAAAAGGAATGATATTAAGAGTGAAATAAAAAATAGATACAAATTGCGCATTTTGCAAACGTCTCATTTTGATTAAATGATAGAATTAAAGCCTATCATTCTTAACCTTTAAACAGCTTTCCCCACTCCGTCTTCATAAATTCCCTGATTCTCTTCTTCCCAATTAGGGGATACCAGAGATAATCATGGTAAAGATTAGAGGCAAACGGTGCCCAGAAAACTAAGGGTGAATTAAGCAAGGGTTTCTCCAAAAATCTCAAAAACCCTTTTCGAAGCAGCTGGTCTCCCCATATAACTAAACTTCTTTTTGTATTAAAACCAAAGCTTATATCAGAAATATCTTCTCCTGTTACCTCTATATCATCAGGGTTTCCAACCCCCAGTCCCATCTCATGACACATACGAATATAAGGGATCTCCATGGGATTAAATCCCATCATTCTGGCAGCGATGGAATCTATGGCTACTGAATCACTGCTGGCTAAGATGTAATTCTTAATCTCAGGGATCATTGTCCTTGGTCCTGCACCATCACCGCATACCGTTCCATCCATTACCGCAAAAATCCCGGGATGAAGCTCCCTCTGCATTATCATCAAATCGACTAAAACCTCATGAATATACTTGTGGGCATAGTGTCTTACTTCTTTAAGCAGCCCCCCGAAGGAGTTTTTAACCGCTCCGGTTGTTATAGAATGTCCATGTGTCTTTATCGTTGGAAGGTGAATAACATTCTTCCCGATAAACATCTCAGGTATCTCAATTCCCTCAGGGAATATCTTGTCCAGTTTTAAAAGTCTTTCTTTAAACTCATATCTAACCCATTTAACCTCGGGTAACGGTATGAAAGAGAGTCCATATTTCTCCAATATAGGGAGCCACTTATTGCTAACAGCGCCTTTTCTGGGATCGGTTACCACGGTCTTATTCTCGACAGGGAACAGCCTTTCTCTGGAAAAGCCGTCATCAATAAGGGTTTTTACTACCCCTTCCACCTGCCAGGGTTGGGAAGAACAGGAAGGAAAGTACTTTGTCCATGAAAGATTGAGTTTCAAAAGGGTGTCTTTATCTTTGGAAATAAACTTATCGTATTCTGCAAGATGCATTAAGTCCTTGTAATCATCCAGGATTGTCTCGGGGCTGGTTTTTAGTGCCGCCACTTTTGATATTGGCATTTATCTCCCGTATAATATTATTCCTACTGTTATCGCCCACAAAAGGATACTAACTATTAAAGGCTTATCTGTAACTAAAATACTCTCCGGGTTGCCTCCCTCTTCCTTTTTATGAATGAGATACAGGTACCGAAAAATCCCGTAGAGGACAAATGGTATGGTGAATATAAGGTTTCTGGTGCCAAACTTTTCTATCGTTTCTCTGGACATTGTGTAGAGGGCATAGGATACCACAGTTGAAGCAGTAACTACCGAGATCATCTGGTCCAACAGGTAAGGGCTGTAGTCTGTCAGAACTTTTCTATGCTTCTGAGCCCCCCCTTCCAGCACCACCAATTCATGTCTTCTCTTACTAAATCCCAGGAAGAGAGCAAGAAGGATTGTACAGATTAGAAGCCAGGAGGAAATCTCTACATCGATGACCATTGCACCAGCCACAACCCTGAGTGCAAAACCGCAGGCAATGGCAAAAACATCTAAAATAACTATGCGCTTCAGAGAAAAAGAGTAAGCTAATTGAAGTAAGAAATAAGCTAACGCAACAAGGAAAAAAGACAGGCTAAGGTAATAAGATATTCCCAGCAAGAAGGGTATGAGAAATATCAGTATTAATATGGCATGAGAGACCTTAAGCCTTCCGGAAGCAAGTGGTCTGCGAGATTTAACCGGATGGCGTCTGTCTTCTTCCAGGTCGGTAAGGTCATTGAGAATGTAAACGGAGCTGGAGAGAAGGCAAAAAATAAGAAAGGCAAATATTACTTTGAATAACAGGGGAAAATTGAAAATGTTTTGAGAAAATAAAAGCCCTGCGAAGACAACAAAGTTTTTTATCCAATGCCTTGGGCGTAGACTTTCCAGCATAGCATAGACGTTTTGCAATATGTTTTATTCCTTTCCTGAGACCTTTAAAAATGCCCAGTTTGTCATTGTGAACCCGCCAGAGGCGGATGAAGCAATCATTTAAGAAAAAATCTAAACAGAAACCTTTACCTGACCAAGAAATACAATTTTCTTGGCCCAATTGGGTAATATCACTAAGTTTGTCCATATAAAATAAATCAACAGTGTCCAATTTATGAATTCATCAATATTGAGGTTATAGTTTGGGCCAAGTCTGGAAAGGTAGAGCGTTAGAATCAATAAAATGAGTGCATATTTAGATGTTTTACTGAATTCTTTTTGTTCTTTAATCCATAATGTCATTTGGGGCAATACAATAAGCAAAAAAATAAGACGATAATCAAAATTGTTTCCATAGATAAATGTACCAATAAAAATGAAAGATCCAGTTCTATATGCGTCCAGATGTAAAGAGGGTTCATAATCCTTAGTAATACCTCCAAATTTAGCAGCAAGGACATAAGATAATAAAAAAATAAAGAAAATAAATATCCCATAAATGATTATTATTGTTGGACGGGGTATATTAAATTCTAAAACCCTTTTAATAATGGTGTTAATCCAATCAAAAGTTATAAGTCCTCCATAAGACATTCCCATAGAACGAGGGGTGTTTCGGCTAATGAGAAAAAAATCGTTGCTCAGATAAATATATAGAGAAAAAATTATTAATGCAAAAATAGAAGTGAATATACAAACACCTTTTTTCTCTCTTAAAACACTGGCAAATGCAAAAATGGGAAATAATTTAAGAATAGTCGAAATAATTAATAGGAAATACCCCCAGAAACTCGAATTTTTTTTTGAATTTAAAATTAACAATCCTAAGACTATCAACATAAAAATAACAAGATCAGTATTTCCTCGTTCAACCGATAACATAACTGTTGGGGAAATGATAGCTAATGCATAAAAAACTAACTCGCCAAGGTTAATTTTATTAAAAATTAATAACAACAAAATAAAAAAAAGAAAGGCAAATATGATTCCAACTAAATTTGTTAAGCTCTGGGTTATTCCTAAAACACTCAAGTTAAGCCATATTCTTGGATAATTAAACTTCCTTCCAAATGGATCATGGGGGTTGTCAAGATAAGGGTCATAACCCTCTCGATATGATTCAACTCCGGAAAGAAGACCTCTAAGATCAGCAAAACCAGGACTTAAAGCAGGAACTCCAAGATAATTTCGCCAGAAGAGATGATAGGACATAAAAAAAGATGATATATATATGATTAAGAAATATAAAATTATTATAGAAATTAGAAAGGGTCTAAGGTCATATTCATTTTTATAGGCTAAAAGCCTTAAAGTTTTTTGGTTAAAATATTTTGCAGTTTTTCCAATTATCCCCATTAGTAAATCAATATTTTCGATCTTATTGTTAAGTTCGTTCACATAATACACGAAAAAATGGATTTGGAATATTTTCATCTTCAGACAGCTCTATTTCAGAAGACTCATTTTCAGCATAAAGTCTCTGTCTAAGCTGCCCTTTGTGCCAGATAACTGGCATTCTGCCGAGGTAAGATGCCCACATGCTAAAGGTAGAGCCTGATGCTACCAAGATATTTGCACGGCTTAGGGCAAGCAAATCAGCAATACTTGAACCAAAAAATATCCGCTCTGCATTTGGCAAACTCACCAAGGGATAAAGCTCTTCGTCTGTACCATCTGAAAACACAAATACTTTGACTTGTTTTCCCAACTCATCACGAAGTTGGTTTATTTTACTTACATACCAAGAGATAGGTATACGGAGGTTCCATCCGCCTTCTTCAAGGGTTTTCCCTAAACGACTTACCATGGAAGACCTGAAATCACCAAGTCGAACATGAACAGAAATAGAACCTGAGAAGTCAAACAAAAGCCCTGACTTATGTTTTGACTTAGTAATCGAGACAAGTTCACTAAGTATCATATTGGAGTCTTTTAAAATATCCTGAAATAAATTTTTCATTCCTTCGAATATTACTATTGTATCTGAATAGTCTCTATTATGATTTTTAATAAATTCCTCTTCGGTTATTTTTGATAGCTTCGATAATAATAAAATTTTTTTTACTCCTTTAATATATCTCGAAGGAGTACAAAAAAAGTTAATGTAACTTCTTTTATCGCGATCTCCCCTAACGAATGTTCTTATTTTTATTTGTGGCCAAGTAGGGTTAATAGGTGTTAAATTATATTTTTTGGTTGCAACAATAAAGCGAGCCCAGGGGAAAAGTAAATTGCCGAGTCCTGAACCAAAAAGACGAATTATACCAAAATCATATTCACTCAGCTTTGGGTATGAAAATACCATTAATTATATATGTGTCCTAAAAGACCAAAGGGCAAATGAGGCAAATAGATAAAAACTTAGGAGCTTTGTTAATATTTCTCTTCGAAAACTTTTTATAAAACTAACGAACGAACCTACTCCGTAACTCAGATGTAGAATCGCAAACACAACAGGCAAACATGGCAGATATTTTATTTTATAATGAAAAGACAACTTAATTGAAAAAAAGATACTGCTTAAGATATATACGCTTACGACAGATATTAATAAAATTTTCGATATTCGCCAAAGACAAGATGTTGCTAATAGAATGATAATAGAAAATAAGAATACAAATGGTACTAGATGCCTTATCGATACCGCATTTCTGTTTTGTAAAAACGCTCGTACTATATCGTATCCATTCCCATAACTTTGTTTCATAAAACCAGTTAATTTTCTGCGACAATAATAAGTAGCTTTGATATCAGGATGAATATATATTTTCCCACCAGCATTTATTATCCTATGATTTAATTCTAGATCTTCGCATCTAGGAATATCCTCGTTAAACAAACCAATTTCTTTAAAAATACTTGCCCTGTATGCTCCAAACGGGACTGTATCAACGAACTGAGGAGAATGTTTAAATCTGAATTTTGACCCAGTTCCGAAAGCCGAAGAAAGAACAACTGCAATAATTTCGCCAAAATACCCATTTCCCATAGTGTTTAACACGCCCCCAACTACAACCGCTTCAGTTTTTTCTAACAAGTCTACACTTTTTGAAACATAATCAGGAAAAACTTCTGAATGTGCCCCTAAAATAATAACGATTTCCCCACGAGATTTTTTTATGCCAATATTAAGTCCGGCAGCCGAATTCAATTTTTGGTTCTCATAAATATAAATGTTCGGGTGAAGAGCAACAAAATTAGTTGCGATCTTAGCTGAGTTATCTTGAGACATTCCATCAACAAGAATAATCTCAATATTATTGTATGTCTGACTGGTTACAGAGTTTAGACACTTTTGTAAATACTTTTCCTCATCCTTAAAAGGTATAATTATTGAAACAAGTTTACTCACTGTTTAATCATCCTCAAGCTGGTAGATATCCACTATAGCATCAATTGCTAATAAAGAAATATCAAGTTTTTCATGGCAGTGCTCACAAATAAGGATCATATGATTATCAAGTCTCCGCATAATTTTCAGACGTTTTCCACAATGACAAACAAAACCACGGAGACGAGCTGGATTGCCCAGAACAAACCCATGGTCCGGAACATTTTTTGTGACAACTGATCCTGCTCCTATCATTGCATATTTCCCAATTGTAATACCACATACGATAGTCGCATTAGCCCCTATTGAAGCCCCCCGTTTGATAAGGATAGGATAAATTTTATAATCTGCAATAAATGACCTAGGATATAAATCATTTGTAAAAACACAATGTGGACCTAATAAAACATCATCTTCAATAATAATTCCATTGTAAAGCGAAATTCCGTTTTGGATTTTCGTATTATTTCCAATTTTTACGCCCTTATCAATATAAACATCCTTGCCTACGATACAGTTGTCTCCAATTTTTGCACCTTCCCTTATTTGAACATGATTCCAGATTTTTGTCCCCTTACCAATAGATGAATTTTTTGAAACTTCTGCTGATGGATGAATAAACACATTATTCATTTTCGCTCCTTTTACATCAGACAAATAATTATAGTCTTGACCAAAACAAATCGTATGATAGATAAAATATGTGTCAGGATGTGCAATAGATGATCCTCACGACTTCATACCACCCATTAAAGATTTTGTCGTTTCCAGCAGCTCTTTTCTTCGTTTTTCCAATGGAAAGTGTTCTATAATTCTTTGGCGTGCCAACTTTCCAACTTGAGGATTTACGAGAGCAGTTTTAATTGTATCAGCCAACTCTTGCGGGCTTAGATACTCTAAATAATAACCAGCATCACCAACAACTTCTGGCAAACCAGTTCGTTTAGATACCACAGGAACACACTCGCACAACATAGCTTCTGCAACGGAACAGCCAAAACTTTCCCATTCCGACGCTTGAACGTATACTGATGCTTTGCCTAAAGTCTCTATTAAATTTTGCCCATACTGGGGCCCAATAAAAGAAACATTTGAGCCAGCTCTATTTTTTAATAAATTCAATGTATTTAAATCCGAAGGCCCCACTATTATAAAATTGATATCCTTCATCAGATTTGCACAATCAACAAATAGTTTAAGTCCCTTTCTATGATAATTTTCCTCATTAATATGCGCAACTGTGATTACAATATTTCCCTGTTTTATGATTCCTGGTAATAATTTAAATGTCGAGTGATCAAAACCATGATAAATCAGCATTGTTCTTTTTGGATCGGCTTTTGCGTTAAAAATCGTCTCCTGTAAGCCAAATTCAGAGATGGCTATAGCAAGATCAGTGTGGCTAAAAATAAAATATGCAAAATATCTCTTTATGGGGTGAGCACAGAGCCCATAAGGTTTACCTGCAACTATGTAATTTGTGACATCATCATCTCCTGAAACAACAATCGATTTTTTATCAAGGAGCTTAGATAACAGAACTGCGAAAAAAGCGTGGAGTTTGCCAAACCACGAGAAGGTTAAATCGCACCATTGGACTTTTTTCACCATAGCTGGCAAATCTTGAAATCCCCTGAAATCGAATCGAACTACTTCATGTTCCTCTCGCAAAATGTCGAAATCTTTATCAATAAAAGTACTAAAAAAACCTGGTGCATACTGTCTTATAAAAAGAATCTTCATAAACTAATATTTATTATTGTAAAGATAACTTATTAATTTTAGCTTATATTCTTTTAAAAAGCTTCACAATAAGGAATACTTTTGTAGAATATTAAAAAACTGTTTACCTATGTTTCTTTTAAAATTTGCTTTATTTTTTATTAACTCTTTACCAGTTTTACCAAATTGCTGTCTTAATGATTCATCTTTATACTGGTTAAAAATAAACGTGGCCAGAGATTCATCATTCCCACTTTCAAACAAAAAACCATTAATTCCATGCTCGATAAGCTCTTTGGAAGCCCCTTTATCTGCACCTATTACTGGGAGGCCAAAATACATAGCCTCTGCCAGTGCCCTTCCATAACCCTCTCCCCTTGAGGGAGAAACAAAGAGGTCCGCTCTTTTGAACCAGGTAGATAGCTCAGCCTTTTCCAGCCTTCCATGAAAAATTACCTTATCTTCAAGTCCCAAATCTGCTATTAAATCTCTCAGCATATCCATATATTCTGGCTCGCCTTTATTTTCTCCTACTATATGTAAGCAAACAGGCAGATCTTTTAGCCTACCTATTGCTCTTATTAAGACATGCAGTTCCTTAAAGGGTTCACAGTAACCGACAAACAGGATATCAAAGATACCGTTCTCTTTTTCTTTACCTGGCAAGTCAACTTCCGGAGGCATATCGAGTCGGGGATAAATCACCTCAAACTTATCCGGTTTTACACCCAGATTTATTAATTCTTCTTTTGTAGCATTGCTGTTTGCAATTACAAGCACTGCCTGGTTGAGTAAAATTCTTGTAATAATCTTATCTAATCTGTTTAGAAACCCGCTTCTCAGGGAATAATGATAGATTGCATTAACAAAGATAACAAGCTGACATTTTTTTATGCTCCTAGCCCATAAGGCAAAAAATAGAAACCGATGCCTCAGGTAAGAATTCATGATAATGATTTCACTTTTCCCAATTTCCTTCAATTTTCTAATTGCCCAAAGGTTGGATAAAAATTGAGCCTTTATTGAACCAAGATTCAATATGTTAACCCTCTCTTTGAAAAACCTTTCTTCTTCAGGATTTAAAATAATCAATGAAAAATGACTATCCAGATAATCAAGAACTTCATTCATATACTTTGCGCCACCAGTGGTTTCATCATTTGGTCGTGAACCTATATAGAAGAGCCTGTTTCGATTTTTTAAATCTGGCACAGCGCTATCTCTCTGAATTTGCTTCCCCGGTCAATTCTTCGGTTTTCCACGCAGTCCACATCAATGCCGAGCCAAACCAGATCATTGGGTTGTCTGTTATGTCACCGGTTGTCATCGAGTTTAAGAAAGCGAGTAGAAACGTCAAAATTCCAAAAAACAGGGCAAGAGGTTTTTTCTTAAACTCCCGATATTTGAAAATACTCTTTAAAGCAATTACAAAATTGAAAAAGAGGAACACCACAATAACTGATAATCCAATGACACCAAACTCAGATGCCACCTCCAGAATCAAATTATGAGGATAAATTTTGTTATCACTGACTGCGGAGTAATTAGAGAACCCCCCTGTACCCAGCCCGATTAAGGGGTAAGAGAGAAATGCCTGCACACCAATATCATAAACATTTCTCCTGCTGCCGCTATACCTGTAATCAAGTTCAATATCTTCACCTTGATAAAGTGCAATGTATCGTTGTCTTGGATCTTCCGGAGTGTATAAAAAAACCCCATAACTGATTACAGCAAAAACTATCATGAAAACAATTTTTTGCAGGAGAGGTCTTTTTTCAATCAATGTTAAATATACAAGAAAAACAATAAAGATTGAGATAGCAGGCATACGGGAGCCGGTAGTATATATAAGAAATAAAAAAAGGGGAATCATCCCATAAAGCAATGCCTTCATTCGAAAAGAATCGGTTAGCCGGGCTATGAGAAGATACGAAATAGTAAAAAGTCCTGCTGACCTGGCAAGTGAAAGAGATGAAAAACCCATAAACCGGAATCGTTTGGCTACCCCTAATGGTTCCTGTATGAAAAAAGAGATTAAACTTGAAATTAAAACAATAATGCCCAATAATACTGAAACAAATACCATATTATTTAATCGTTCTTTATCGCCTCTAAATAAAGTCACCCCCAGGAAAATAAAAAGGTTATATAGGATATAAGCCTGTACTTTATGAAAACCATATATTGGAGAAGGACTCCATAGCAAACCTGCAATCAATAAAATCAGAATAGAGACGGGTAAGATATAAACCTTCTCGAAGGAGATTGCTTTTCGTTCTTTACCTATATATATAATGAGTGCAAAGAGAAGTATAATTGCAAATGGTAAAGCACGCATCCCCTCAGGGACATTTATTGCCTCAAGCGGAGGGTCTAAAAATCCCAAACATGAAACATAAAAAACAATCCCTGCTTCAGGGTACTTAATTAAAAAGACAAAAACAGTTATGATAATCAGAACAGCAAGTATTATTAACAGCATTGATTCCGTTTTAAATAAATTTGTAAACATAAGAATCAGGCGAGCACTAAAAAATGCTGTCATTATAAATATTGCATAGACTATAAAGCTGATGTCTCTATTTTTATAATTCAACATAAATTTCTTCTAGCCCTCTTAACTTTAACGATTATCCCTTTTTTCATATAGCCCTAATTCCCGTTTTATGTTTTTATCCCGTATCATATTGACTAAGCTTTCTCCTAAAGTAAATTTCATTAGAGGATTTACAAGGAACTTCTGTTTAATCAGCCCTGAATAATGGCTAAAATAAAGTTTGGGTGAGAAAGAAGCACCATATCTACGACGAATTTGAATAAACTCTCTCCATGCCCTCCCTTCATTTTTAGGAATTGATTTTGCACTAGGATGGGTTCTGAAATTTGCTAAATACTCTGGTATTCTTTTTACAACGCCGATTTTTCCAATCCTTATAAAAAAATCCCGATCCATCTTGAAATGGAGATTTTCATCCAGAAAACCTACCTTTTCAAGGATGCTACTTCTAAAGAAGACGCCTTGCTGGGGTATGTAATAATTATAGTCAGTTATATATTTTTCTAAATCAAATTCTTTTCTTGACCAGGGTTTTATAATTTTATCCTGTTGATCAATTATATGTATATCGCTATAAACCATATCTACTTCCGGATGTTCCTGAAAATATTTTGCCACATAGGAAACAGATCCTGATTTATAAGTATCATCAGAATTAAGATAAGCAATTATTTCACCGGTAGACATTTTCCACCCTTTGTTGATGGCATGGGATTGCCCGTTATCTTTCTCGCTTACCCAATAAGTTAACCATGGCTCGTATTTCCGAATTATTTCTACGCTATTGTCAGTACTTCCCCCATCTATAATAATGTATTCAAGGTCATGATACCCTTGAAGCAAAACAGAACGGATTGTTTCCTCAAGAAATTGCCCCTGATTATATGAAGGCGTAACTATACTGATTTTCGGCAATTCAAGGTTTTTTGACATTGCATCCTGCAATGGCGGGGTTTCTTCTGTCCATGGCCAACCGGTTTTTCCTGACAGAGGAGGGGGAAGATCTTTTAATGTTGGGCAAATCATTAAAGACCCCTATATACTTCAAGGGTTTGCTGTGCAGTTTTATCCCATGAATAATGCTTGATTTTTTCAAAACCTTTTTCAACCCGGGCAGAATTTCGCCCCTCAGTTAACGCTATTTCAAATGCATTTACCATACTGTCTGAATCCTGAGGATCAAAGTACACAGGGCATTTACCCGCAACCTCAATTGTTGATGGTATTTTTGAAGCAACAATGGGACATCCGCAAGCCATTGCCTCAAGTAATGGGATTCCAAATCCTTCGTAAAGCGATGGGTATACCAATGCCACTGCCCTGCGATAGAGCTTCGCCAGAGTGCGATCATCGATGTGTCCGAGAAGATGAACGTACCTATCCAACCCGAGCCTCTTCAACTCATCAATCTGATTCAATGTCCATGGCCTACCAACAACTACCAGATCAACTTCCTCATGCCCCCGCCATTGTCGATATGCCTCTATCAGTCGATCGACATTCTTATAATGTGACCGGATACCCACATAAAGCAGGTATGGCTTTCCGGGTATTATTGCAGCCCAGTGCTCATCAGCTCCTTTCTCCCTGAAAACGTCGCTGCACGCCGGCGGAACAACCCATATTTTATCGGCATTTATGGCATAGAATGAAATCAGATCGTTTTTCGTTGTCTGCGATATGGCGATGATTGCATCGGCATTAAGAATACATCGTTGCTTCAGCTTACGAAACTCTTTTATTTCTTTTCCAAAAAACTCCGGGTAACGTTCATGTGCCATATCAGGAACTGTTATTACGAGAGGGCCCTTCCATAAATCAGGAAGGGTATAATAACTTGAATGCCATATCTGTTTTTGTAACTCCTTAAGAAATAGGTTATATATCTGCTGTTGAATTTTTGGCACAAATGGTCTCCATAAAAAACCAGGGCGCAAGAATCTTTGTGCCTGAGGAAGAGATAGGTCATGGATATTATCATGGGCTGGTAAAGTTTGGCAGTTGCTCTTATAACTCAATAAGGTAATGTGGAGTGACCTGTCGATATTACATATACGTGGAAGAATTTCATTAAAGATACGGGCAATTCCTCCCCATGCCTGCATTTTATATATTATCCCATCGATAACAACGTTCATATGTTTAATCAACTCTTTGAACAAAGGTGAGTCAAAAGTTTAAATACTAACAAAAAAGCGTTCATAGCCTAGATGATCTTGGTTTCTTGAAAATATTCAGTCATAGTTCATTGATTTGAACTATTTAATTTTGATTTTATATAGTTAAAATCTTTTTTTATTAGAGATTGTCTTTTTTGTCTTCTGTGCTTACATAAAAATAATTTTTCTATAAGTTTCCTATAAACAACAATTCTTAGAGGGAATAAAATACGTTTAAACTTTTTATTATCAATTGGGAATCTTCTCTTTGTTAAAAAATGTATACTTGATCCATCTGTGAAAAAGAAACAATTTAATCTATTGGAAATTTCTCTTAATGTTTCAATACTATAGAAAGATATATGTTCCCCTTCCTCTGCCACAAAATACCACCAATCTTCGATATTATTTTCTGGCTGCAACTCAGTACTAAATAGTAAAGAATCTGATAATAGTAACATATTGTTAATCTCATCAATCGGGTTTTCAAAGTGTTCAAAGACCTCAAATGCAGTTAACAAATCAAATTTGGTAAAATCTTTCAAATCGTTAATATCAAAGTATTTCGCAAAAATATTTTCACTGTATTTATCCTGTCTATAAAAGTTGTATCCCTTATCTCTCATCATTCTCACAAACAACCCGGTACCACCTCCAAAATCAAGAAATTTTGATGCTGATGGGAATAGCGCGTTAATTATCCTTTCTGAAATTTCAACCATTAACACATTTCTATTAACAGCGCCAACGTCCAGTACTCCAAGTGTATTATTTTTGTAAGTCTCCTTCAGCCAATATGGAGATTGTGTTTGAATAAATTGACAATTTGAACATTGAAAGTAATCAACATCATACTTGTAAAGAACTTTTTTGGTAAAGATAAAGATAAGCTTTGAATTACATACATTACATTTCATATTTTATTTCTGATTCACATAATATTATTCTGCCATTCCGTGCTTGACACGGAATCCAGTCTTTTAGTTTTCTGGATTCCTGCGCCTGCCCCGTACTTGATAGGGGGTTCGCAATGACTATTGAAACCCTGTAGCAAGCTCCAGGGAATTATCAAGTTAAAAATCCCAATTTACTAAACGTGTATGATTTCCAGCCATCTGTGCTTGAACTAGATGAAAGAGTTTCTCATCTGATGGTTTGTGGTTTATTATCATATCTGTCGCTTCTTTCCATACACATTCTTCTTCGAAATCATTATGGGTACTCATCGCTGGAATCAGATTGCAATGTACCCAGAATAAGATAAAATATAGATACGCAAATAATTTTGCTTTCTCAATTTGGTGGTTATCTAACGGTCTAACTTTGTGAATGTTTTTTAGTAACTCAAAATAATCTTTTTGCGACTGCGGCTCAGTCGTAAACCCGAAACCAGAATATGAACTCTCACCAGATAAAATGCAAGGAATACCAAAACATGAAAACTCCAATCCCGCAGTTCCAGATACTGTCACTATAGCTTGAACGGTACTAAGTAAAGATTTTGAGTTCACATCATCAGGCAAAATTTTTACATGGGAACAATCTCCAGCTAAGATTTGGTATTCACTTTCAGTGGTTTCCCTGCAAAAATAATACTTCTCAGAAGGGTGGGCCTTAATTAACCAATTTACATGGTCTATCGAATGGATAGCCTTAAGTGTTAGCTGATACCATGTTAGAAAATCTCTAAAAAGCATCCAATTATTGCAATGGGGTGCATCCACAAAAACATGTGACATTATGCATACGATTGGGACATTGATAGACCATCCAAACATCTTACAGATTTCTAATTTTGATAATACTCTTTTTGTCTTAGAAAAAGCTAATACAGCATCCTTGTCTTCGTCCTCTCCTGAAAACCGTTGCTGTAAAAATTCTTCGGCAGCTTTAATAGCTTCATTTTTGTGATTTTTATAGAAATAATCATAAAGTTTTTTGGAAGGTCTTGCCTGATAAGTGTGAATAGATTTTGGATCATCATACTTTCTGACCGCGATTCCATATCTCCAATACCACGGAGAGTAAATAACGGCGCCATGTTTCAAGGCAACTCTACTCAGTAACCCTCCAACGACATAGTTTATCTCAGGCTGTACAACTATCGATATGTTTTTCTTCTTGAATAGTCTGTCGAAATGGTAGTAACAGCGCAACGCCCAAAATGTAACCCAGTAAAAATTAAATGTTATTGTCTTAATTGTTCCATTGCCCGTCTGTTTAAGATATTCGTCATAAAGCAGATAACCAATCGATATACCATCAATCTTTAATTTAAGTATATCATCTGTTCTTTTCAAAGTAGATGCCAATTTGACAAGTGTGAGGAAGCTTTTTAGAATACAGATAAGATTACTTTTGTTAGCGTTAAGATGAAAAAAATCTTTTACCCCGTAAGACATAAAAAAATTACTGATTTTTTTTTCTTTTCGACCGGTCAAAAAAGCTAAGGGGTATAGTTGGGTATTTTTACGGATGTAATTTGCGACAATTATATTTGTCATTAAATATCCTGGGTGATTGACACGCCCATCAATGAGAATATATCCCTTTTTTATATCCTTAATATCTTCAAGAAAATTTTCCCAAACTGAATAGTTTATTTTTAAAAAATTTTGGTATGTAGAATCCACAGATTGATCCACTTTTTTTAGATGAGTTTTGGGACTTGAAAAAATACCTTTCAGGTTTCTAACAATATAGAAAATGCTATGACGGATAATGCTCACTACCAACCTAACAATTTGATAATACTGTTTTAATTTTCCCATAATATTATTCGTGTGAAAACTAAATCCCTACTTATGCGCCCTTATAAAAAGAAATGATAATCGTGAGAAAGTAAAATTCTCGAATCACGACGTCCGAATACTTGCTATGATGAACCTTTTGAAATTCTTGGGTACAGCCTGTCCTAACGCGTTATTACGCCTGTGGTCTTATGGAATTCCGGAATGAACCTCAAGGGAGCCTTATTTTGAATACATTGAATCAAACATCTAGTGTTTATACTAGGCTTTCTATTGAGCCCATGCGTAAGCTATTCTAATAGTTCTTTTGTTAAATTAAAGTGTTTTATGAATGGTTCATAAAATTTTTCTACTTCAGAACTTTCTCTTGCTTTCATCAGAAAATATCTTGATTTTTTTTTATTACCCAGATTATTAAAGTAGTTTGATAAGGCATAATGAGCAAAAACGTGTGTTGGATAGTTATTTATTATATCGACAAAATCACGGTATGCTTGGGTGAAATTACCCCTACCATTCAGGTTTCTATTATTTAAAAAATTAATATCAATATTAGCGCAATAATTCTTAAAGACAACTTCACTTGCAGAAAAATTCTCAGTACTGATTGCATTTAACAAAGCAACAGGGCTTTTCACATTTTCTTCATTTTCTTGAATGTAACCTTTATCGATACAATATTGATATATTTCTGTCCCTGGATATGGTTGGTAACAATAAAAAGAAGACCAATCTAAATCCAAATATTTTGCAAAAGCATGCGTTTTATCAATATCTTCTAAGGTTTCAAATGGCAAGGCGGTAATCCAAGAACCAAAAATATATATATTATTATCTATTAAACGGGCTCTTTTTACAAAGTCTTCAGATTGTTTAATATTTAGTGGTTTTTTCAATTTTTTTAGAGTTTCATTAGCTCCTGATTCGAAAGACATCGGGAAATATAACAAACCTGATTCAATGCAAAGATTAATAGCTTCATCTGTCATAGCTGAAACTTGAAATCCGCCACTGAGCCATTTAATCTTCTCCTTTTTAAGTTGTTTTAAGAACTCAATAAAATGTTTTGAGTTGGTACAGATATTATCATCAGGGAAAAAGAATGTGTTAATATTGTATGTGTCTTTTAACCACTTAATTTCAGACATGACATCGCTTATTTTACGATATCTTATCTTTGGTCCCCACTGCAGTCTTGTTGAACAAAAGGCACATTTATAGGGACATCCCCGGGATGTTAATATGGAAGCTAGTCTGGGTATATAACTAATCTTCGAATGACGATTAGCTAACCTGACAGAATAACTCGCATATAAATCCATCAAAAAATTTGATCTATCGACCCGCGGAATTGTATCAATGTTGTTAACTAATACAGTGGAATTTGCTTTTATTCCTCCGTTACTACGATATATTAGGCTTCCAACGTCTTTAACATTCCTTTCGTTTAAAATATATTCAATGAACTGTCTGAATCCTTCCTCGCCTTCCCCCTTTATGATAAAATCCAAATTTTTATTCTTAAATGCTTTATTGAAACTGTGTGAAGCATAAGCGCCACCCATAATTGTAATAATGTTTTTTTCTGCTTTTTTTACTAAATGTATGAATTTCAAAGCTATATATCCATTAAATTCAAATAGCGCTGAAATTCCAATAATATCAGGCCGGTACGTTTTTATCTTGGTCTCAACTAATCCAAATAAATGTTTCATATTGACATCGTTTGATTTTATTATTTCACTAATTGCCATAGCATTTGCATCATACACTTCTATGTCTATATTTTTAAAATACTTCTTAATATAAGCCGAAAGGTACCCAAGTCCAAGTGGAGCTTCAACAAACTCCGTCTTATTTTTCACTTTTTCTAAATCGTATCGATCTTGTGAAAAGAAAAAGAAGAATGGATTTATCAATAATATTTTCAGTTGATTTTTCATATTTATCCCTTTTTTACTATTTCATGTTCTATATATGTCTTTATCCAATCTCTTACCCATAAGCATTCTAATCGCCTCCTTTTGAAACCCGTAATGACGAAAAATTCCACACAAAATAAAGGGTAAAGTTTGAAAATCCGTACCTGTAATGTTATATTATGCAGGTATGAAGCTAATTTGCCTTGAATGTTCAAGTACAAAAATATGGTTACTTAATGATGGTCGTAATAGATGTGCCCAATGCAGGAAAACATTCAGCGATCCAAGGTGCTCTGTAAAGATATCAAGGGCCAAATTACGACAGATCATAGAGGAATTTCTACTTGAGCATTCTACTAACATTATAATCAGCAGAGTCGATGTTTCTAAGTACATGTTACTGAAGATTCTTACTCTGCTGCGAGTTGCAATGACCAAAGATGTTCCCGATATATTTGAGGGAACAGTTGAGGTTGATGAAACCTATCTTGGTGGTCAATGGAAAAACAAACGCTTATCAGTTAAGCGAAGTAGCCAAAAACCCAAACGTGGCCGTGGCACTAGCAAACAGGCTGTCTTTGGGATACTGTGCCGCAACGGTAAAGTCTGGGCCGAACTGATAGACAGCGCAGACGCCATAGAGTTGCAGCCAAGAATCCTAAAACAGGTAAAAAGAGGCTCAGTTGTATTTTCCGATACCTGGAGCGGATATACCGGCATTGCTTCCAAAGGTTATGTCCATCGCCTTGTGAAACACAGCAAAGACAGCTTTGTAACTGATGGCAATCATATTAATGGACTAGAAGGTTTTTGGGGTTACCTCAAACGCAAGTTGACTGCTAAAGGCGGTATAAGGCATTCCCGTTTACATCTTTACCTTGGAGAATATGTCTGGCGTTATAACCACCGCTATCTGAATTTAAAAGAGCAAAAAACTAGGTGATTATAAAAGATTTGGGATAGAATTTGATTTTCATAAGCAAGAATTTCATGAATTCTATTTCCTCTTCAGTTAGTCTTTTAACATAAGTTCTGTCGGATACATTAAAGTATGTTACATTTGGATCCTGCTTTTTAGTCCACTTTTTCACTACTGTTATTGAACGAGAGTATTGTGGATTAATCTTGTAGAATTCTTCAAGCTTTTTGTTCATAATGGTGTATTTTTGGTCAACTGATACATCCTCATACTGTGTGCCAAGTTTCTCAGTAACATCTATGGCTGGAACACCAGCATATATATGATTCTCCTCCATATCTTTTGTTATTACAGAACCTAGCATAGCCATGCTTTTTCGTTTAGCGTGTATTGGCGAAACTAAACAGTGCCCTACAAACCATACATCATCTTCAATCAGCATTTCCTTATCATCATCCCATTTGCATCCCTGTAGCGTGTCGCCAAAACGTATATGAGTCCAAAGCTGACTATGGGCACCGATACCAACACCATTACCAATCCTCAAGTTGGCTGTAGAGTTTATTATACAATATTGACCAATCCAACAGCAGCTTCCAATCTCACACTTTTTATTGCCTAATATCTGTGTGTATTCGCGAATCATTGTATAATCACCTATCTCCACTATAGGGCAATCAACTTCAATATGATGTCCTAAATAAACTCCATCTCCGATTACTATTTTTTCCGCAGTCCCTCCACTACATGAAATATTAACACCTTCACCAATTCTAACACCCTTACCAATCCTCAATTCCTTGGCTTCGATAGAATACGTCATTTTATTAGCCCCCATTTCTATTCAAATGGTTGAATTAATCATGTCGCACAATGAAATAGATGGTTCATAGACGGTCTATTTGTGTCAGTAAGTCGTGTTCTTCAAGGATCCTAGCTTTCTCATAAAGTCTATTACATGGAATTTTTGTTTTTTCTGAAATATCCAAAAGGGAGTAATTTCCATCTGATAGGAACAACAACCAAGATATTGCTTGAATGTCTTGTTCTGAAAGATTCTTTCTTTTTTGTGGTTCGATTCCTTCATTAACACTCTGAAAAACTCCTCCACCAGTCTTTGGGTATAATCCCCGTTTGCTTAGCATCGGCTCACACTTAGGATTCTTGGATACAAATGTGAAATTCATTTCCAACTTTTGTATTGTTTTCATATATAGATCCAAAGACTTAATTAAATCTTCCGAACTTATGAAATCAAGATTGTCCAGAGATGTGTGGTAATATCTATATTCGTAATATTTATCTTTGCAGATAGTTCCGGTAGGTATCCTGAAAAACGGTGATGAGTATTGCCTCTCATCACTCTCGGCGGCATTAAATTCGTATTCTTTAAAGTTTATATTCTCTTCTTCAAGGGTTCTCTTTACAACTCTGTCAATGGTGTCATGTCCTTTAAATGATTTTTTATAACCAAAATCACCAGGCCCTGCTACAGTAGTAATAACATACGCTCCATCAATATTCGTCATTTCATCCTCATGTATTGCCATGTAGGCTATAGCACCGATTGTTTCAGGTACTAAAATAAACCTATAATTATGTTCCAGTTCAATTCCTCGCATTTCTCTAAGAAGAAGTGCCCACAATACCACACCGGAAAGATTGTCATTAGCTAGAGATGGGTGGCAGCAATAAGAAGATATTAGATACTCTTTATCAGATTTTCCTTTGATTATTTCTTCGCCGTATGTCAAATAACCTGGCTCAAGTGTCGAGTCAATTACGACATGATATTCATCACTTCTGTCAAGTTTTACATAGTCATCATGAGTCAAACAAAAACCCCAATTATGGTTGTAGTAACTTGTCCGATAAGGAATTGCGTTAGGTAGATTAGGCAGAGTATGAAGATGCTGATCGAGTTCTTCAAAGGATAGTCTCTTTTCAACTGGAATACTGTAACTGACCAAGTGAAGATTATTCTTCCGAAAATCGATTATTCGCTTTCCTCTAGAATCAGCAACATAAGCATCCCTCACATTCCATTCATCAGGTATAGTCCAATCATATACCTTCGTTGAAGAAGGAATCTCTTTTACGTCAAAGTCGCAAATATTCAATAAGATTTTTAAAGACTCCCTGACACCATTACCTGTAATACTACGGCAAATGGGAAATAACTTCTTGAGAAGATATTCTGCTTCAGTTACAAGTATTTTGAATCTGTTTTCTGATAACTCAGGCAACATATTTGAATTAATCCTATAATCATATCCACCAGCGATTATCGACCACAGCTGATGATCGCCGCTCACAGTCTCCGGTTAGCAGGCAGTTTGTGCTGCTCAAGGCTTCAACGTCCATAGACTTTTTCCGCTCAATCGTATTATAGGGTAGCCCTTTTGCAAAAGTCCAGTTAGGTCTTGTATATGCTTCGATCTTCGACCTCCCCGGTAGTCACTCTACTAACAAGCATCGAGAGAAACTGCCTCCAGAAGCCATAGTGCCGACTGAGACCACAGATGACGAAGAAAAGGACAAGCTGTGGTTTCCCTGCTTTCAAACTCTTTATGCTACGACCAATGACATAGTTGCGAATAGGATGGCTGAAGATGCTCCATCGCCTCTCGGAGTGTTTCCAGAAGAACTGAGCATCACCCTTCCCATACCATTGCCACTTTCGAATGAACTGGCTGAACGAACTGCGATGCTTGTGATAGACTATGGGAGTTCCTACTCCAAGTTTGTAACCGGCTTTCACTAGGCGATAGCAGAGATCAGTGTCATCACTTGCTGCTGTAAAGAACGGATCAAAGCGTACCTTCCGCAGTACTTCCGTACAATATAGGCAAGGAGTGCCGATCATGATCCGCGGACCGGGGATATTGTGAGTCAGCTTAACGTTTTGGTCCATCGCCCAATCCCAATAGTTCGTGTTCTGCACACTGAGAACTTGGGCTTCGATGCCGTCATATCCGTTGGCTTCAAGTTCTTCTGCCAATTTCTCAAGGCAACCTTCTGATAGTCGGTGATCTGAGTCAAAAATTCCTACATACTTGCCAGTGGCATGATCAACCGCATACTGGCGTTGAAAAGCCAATCCCTTGCGCCCCACGACATAGACTTTGTCAGTAAAGCGCTTAGCAACATGTACCGTTGCATCTTCCGATCCCCCATCAACCACGATAATCTCACGCGGGTTATTGCGAGCTATGGTCTCTAAACATTCGGCAATGTTATCCTCCTCGTTTAGTGTACAAACTGTTGCGGTGATATTATCAACATAGCCCATCAGCAAAATACCTCCTCAAAGAGCGAACGATTACACTTGACCCAGGCTATCAGATCCTTGATGCCTTCTCGTATACCAATGCGCGGTTGCCATCTAAGGTCGTTGATTGCCTTTTGACAGTTGCTAATATAAACCCGCTGATCACCTAGTCGCCAATCCGCGTAGTAAATCTCAATGGTTTGTCCCAGAAGTTCTTCGAGAAGTGGGCCAAACTCCAGCCAAATGGACAAGGAATTGTCATAACCCCCGCCAATGTTATACACCTGACCCGCTGATATCTCAATCTTGGCTCTAGCTACTTCAAAGGCATCAAGCAAGTCGTTGATATGTAGTAAATCTCGCACCTGCCTGCCGTCGCCGTAGATTGTAATCCGATTACCCAACACAGAAGAAATAATAAACCATGCCACCCAACCCTGGTCCTCTATACCAAACTGCCTAGGACCGTAGATGCAAGATTGGCGGAAAACAACCGTGCGCAATCCATAGATGCGCGCATAATCGCGAACGTATTGGTCTGCTGCTCCTTTGGAGCACCCGTAAGGTGAATGAAAATCGAGCATTTGCGTCTCATCTACGCCGTAGAGTCTATCCTTGTAAACGTAGCGTGTTGCTTGCTTCTCAGTTGTTATATTTTCCAGTTGGCCGTACACCTTGTTTGTAGAAGCAAAGATAACGATTGGATTTGAACCACAAGTTCGTGCAGCTTCAAGGACGTTCAGAGTTCCAAGGGCATTGATCTCAAAGTCGGTCCTCGGATCCTTGACGGATGTTGTCACAGCAGTCTGAGCCGCCAGGTGATAGATAATGTCTACTCCCTGACATGCACGAGCAACCAACTGGACGTCCCGAACGTCTCCCTCGATCAGATGTACTTGGTTTGGATGGCGTTCACGTAGCCAGGCTATATTCTGTGGTGTGCCCGGGCGTGAGAGATTGTCAAAGATGGTAACCGACTGTTTCTGGGTGAACAACCGGTCAGTCAAATTGCATCCGATAAACCCGGCTCCACCTGTTATGAGAGCTTTCATGGCATATTCATCCTTCTCCCGGTTAAATCTCCGTATGCATAACCGTTTAATCCAGCTTGCAGCAACAATTCCTCAAATGCCCCTCCTGACAAGTCCATGTTGTCAACCACCGCCATGCCTCCATTTCTCAGAAGGTAAGCTACTGTGCATAATTCAAACCGCCTGTGCGCATGTGACTTGCCCTACTACTAAGGCGCCTTTACATCCGCATGCTTTTTCAGTTCCATCTTCAACTGGTTGAGATCCTTTGCATCCCTTCTCATGTAAACAACCGTCCATTCCCATATTTCCCAAGCTCCGAACCAAGAAATGTATCGTCCTAAGAACTCATAATTCTTTATTCTAGGGTCTTCCACTATTTGTCTATCCAGTGGGTAGGTAATACGCTCAGGGTCTTTAGTAACTACAATAATTATCTCAGGACGTTGATCATAAATATAGTTAAGATTTAATCTCCCTCCATGTTGTGCTAAGTATTCTGTCTGATATTTATCATTGAGCCCACCTGTATCAATAGTTCTCCATCCCGAGTAAAAAGGTATTGCCCCTGCTTCAGTCACAGCCAGGGTATAGTCATTATTGTTGGAAAATCTCTTCAGTATATTCCCTATTTTAATGTGGGCATTTTCATAACCAATTCTACTTTGATCGGCAAGCACCTTAGAATAGCCAACCGTTCGCTCGGGGACAATTAGAGGGTAACCAATGAAAGCGATAATAACACAAAGGCTAAACAACGAGTGGATAAGTCTTACACGATCAAAGGTTACTTTGGCCAACAACTCACTTATTCTGGGGGCAGCAAATACTATTACCAAAGGATATATTGGGATGAAGAATCTGTCTAAATAGCCCATCCACAGATTCACTCTAATGTAAGGAATCAGAAATAAGGCTATTATAATTGGTATGAGTATATATTTCCTTGAAAGCTTGTTCGCTGCTATTAGATGCTCCACACCCAATATGAGAAACGGGCTGCAGGAAAAGAACAGAAATCTCTTTATTGAATCCACTGATGATTGTACAAGAAGCTGGCTGCTCGCTTTATAATAAAAGGAATTAGGGAAAAGATAAGGACCAAAATAACTATAACGCCAAATCATATACACTAGTCCGGGTAAAACAAAGAAAAGCAAAAGAACAATGGTAGAAGGGCGGTGCCCTGCCCAAAGGAACGACAAAACTACAATTGCTATAAGCACACCTTCAGGGCGTGCTAATCCGGTTAACAAGAATAAAACATATAGCAACGCCTCCTTTTTTATAGAAAAATCGTTAATAAGACTAAAGGCGAGTGCTATTTGAAGGGTGACAAAAAAAGTGAAGGCTATTGTATCCATGCCCGTTACACTATGAAAAGCCACAGATGGTGAAACTGCACATATGATGCTGGCTACCTGAGCTGCCTTTATAGAACCAGATAAATTGTAAGCTGCAAAATATACGGCGATAATTGTTGCTAGGCCAAAGGCTATTCCTATGATTTTAGATACGTGGAACAAATCTAGACCTAACTTACTAAAAATCGATAATATTGTAATCCACAGAAAACTCGTATATCCCTCTAAGGGGGTTTCCCCTATATTCCACACTAGTCCGTGGCCGTTCGCCAGATGTGAAGCATACCTGAAAGTTATGAAAGTATCTTCAACAGTAACATTATAAAAAAGATAGGCAAAAAAAAGAAAGGGAAGAAGGGGCAACAGAAATAAAAAGATCTCTTTGCCTGTGCAAAAACGCAAGGAAACGAGCAAGATAAGGCTTCCAACAAATATCAGCAGGACTTGTTTTTCCCCAAATCCTGGCTGGCTGCCAATGCCAAGCCAATCAGCGACTAGAGAAGTAGCAATCATCACAATGCCAATCAATGCCAGTACAATTGGCAACACACCTGAAATCAACTTAAATTCGTTATTACGGGGCATATGTGCTTTCAACTATTGTTTTTCAAAACTTGCGGAAAACTGGTTTCACCATTTTCCCTTTAAGAAGTGACCTCAGATTCTTCGAATCTATCGCCCCCTTTAATATTGCGAATATTTTCTTATAGGCAGAGATAGTATCGTTTATATCTTTTTCCGTATGACTATAGGTTACCACATGATATCCACCACATAGAATACCCTGCTTAATAGCTTCTTGTTGCACTACGCTTTTCAGGAGCAAGCCGTCATAACCATCATTGACAAATGTCATAATGTTTCTTGCAGGATAACCCTGTAGACCAATATGGCTCTGTAATTCATATTCAGTAATAAGCTGAATAATCCCATCTATCAATATCTTGCCGCGCTTTTCTATTGTCTCTAAAACAGGTCTTTCTTCTATTGTCTTTAAGACATCTAAAGCGGCAGTTAAACCAACAACATCTCCTCCAAAGGTGAATGAAAAAAATATCTCATCAAAGATAGTCATAATATCTGCTCTTCCTACTATTGCAGATATCGGAAATCCATTACCCATTGCCTTTCCAAAACAGGCCATATCCGGTGACACACCAAAATAACCGTATGCCCCTTGTTTATGTAAGCGAAAACCTGTCCAGCATTCGTCAAATATCAATAACGCAGCATGAGCATGAACTAATTCTCTTACCTTATAAAGGTATTCTTTATCAGGGAAAATGACTCCTACAGGCTCCATAATCACAGCAGCCACCTTTCCCTTGTATTGCTTCAAAAACCTCTCTAAAGTATTAATGTCATTATATGGAAATGGGACAGTTAAATCGCGAACCGTTTTGGGAACCCCTGCAGAGCGAGTGGTGGTTCCAATATACCAATCCTGCCAGCCATGGTAACCGCAGCAAAGGATTACATCCTTTCCAGTATATGCTCTGGCTGCCCGTATAGCCCCTGCTGTTGCATCGGAGCCGTTTTTACCAAAACGTACCATCTCGGCATATGGGAACCATTGACATAATTTTTCAGCGAGATTCAACTCTTTCATGTGAGGAAGTGAAAAAGCTACTCCGTTATTTAGCTGTTCTTTCACTGCTTCAATAACTGTTGGATAATTATGCCCTAATATTATGGGGCCCAGGGCCATTGGCCAGTCGATGTATTCATTTCCATCTACGTCCCATACATGACCTTTATCTGCCCTGCTGACAAATATGGGAGAGACTCCAAATGGATATTGAGTCCATCCTTTGCTAAACGTCTGGGTACAAGATGGAATAATTTTTTTGGCCTGCTCAAAGAGACGCAATGACTCCGACACATTAAGTGACGTTTCCTCTCCATCTGACATTTTAATAATATCCTCTTCAAGAGACTTTAGATAGCCCTCGTTCCTCTTAGTACCTGAATTAATAGACTCCAACTCTGGATGTTTTTCCAGTAGTTTAAGAACGTCCCCCATGTAGAAGATGCTATCCTCTTTGTAAAGTTTAGTATATATTTCTCGGATGAATTGCAGGTCAGTCTCGTCATCTAATGTCCACCGTTTGTCAGAAAGATTCGGAGAATGGTTTATGTTGCCTATTCTGAACCTTCCCTTCTCGTTTTTCCATATAAAAGGTGTAACATGCTCTCTCTCAGAGGGCAGACGGGCATCTCGCCAGGCTGATTCAAGAGTCTGAAAGGAAAAGACTTCTGTGTCTAGTCCGTCAGGATATGAGGCTTCAGGGTAAGCCGTACTCACGTAGTCGTAACCCCCAACCAAATATTCCTTTATAGCCTGGTTTACTATTACCGGATCTAACATAGGACAATCAGCCGTAATTCTCACTATAGTTTTTATGCCGAAATGTTTTGCCGCTTGATAATATCGGTCGAGAACATCTTCCTCGCTTCCCCTGAAACATTTTATTCTATGCTCCATACAGAATTTTTCTATTATATCATCATCCGGCTTCTTTGAAGTAACAACGATAACGTCATTCACTGACTCTATATCCTTGGCACGGCGTACAACATGCCAGATCACAGGACGATCAACAACCTCAGCCATGACTTTGCCAGGCAGACGAGTAGATCTCATTCGAGCTTGGATCAGAGCAGCAATATGTTGTTTACTGTCATTCATACGCAAGATATAATTCTCTACGAAATAAGATTTAAGAAATAACCAATTATAATGATAATTGATGATCCTTCCAATTATCTCGTTTCTCCATTCAATAGTTTAGAATAGTAATCCATTTTTTGTTTGTTATTGGTCAGGTTTTTATCGTGTCTCCTGTACCTATAAAGAGAAAGATTTACATTGCCTATTGTATATCTTTCTTCAAATCTTCGTCTTAGTTCCACATCTTCCATTGCTTTAAATTTTGGGTCGTAAAGTCCAATGTCAAATAATTTGTCTTTTTTGAACATAATTCCGCAGGCTATTGGTTCTTCTCTGCTGCTTTTTGTTTCCAGAACATTACCTTCATCATCAATCAAGTCATAATCACAGCTTACTGCATCCCAATCCTTATATTGCTTCAAAAACAGGGATTCGATTAGTATGAGATGTTCTCCTATATAATCGTCAGCATCTACATGTACAACATATCTACCGACTGCTCTCTTTATCCCAATATTTCTAGCCGCGGAGAGTCCAGCATTTTCTATAAGGTGTATCGGCCTTATATATCCCATAAAGGAGTCCATAACTTCTTTTGTTTCATCAGTAGAGGCATCATTTATTACCAAAATTTCGTAATTATTCTTTGGGTAAGATTGGTTCATTGCACTTCTAATGGCTCTTCCTAAGTAGCGTGCATAATTATGACATGTAATTACAATGCTGATCTCCATAAAGAAACCTCAGGAAATATCAAACAAACTCTTCTTTTGATTTTAAATAATCCCATAAATTTCCAACGCTTACCCAAACAACACATTCCTCACACACCGGAGGGCAATCCCAAATTCCGTTTAGATGTGCTCTACGGATATTAATTAGAGGTTCCCCATTCCAGATTTCGTGAATGCTTTGGTTATGGATATTCCCAACAACACCAGAATAATTCCAATCTACATTACACATGCTTACTTTCCCATTGCTGTTTACGGCAAGCATATACCAAAGCAATGCACACGGAAATCTATTATCAGTCTGCTCATCTGTTACTTTAATATCAACAGCTCCACTCCAACTGTGAATACCTGTCACCTGTACTTCGTCAGCAATAACAGACCACTTCTCGACAAAAAGTTCAATTTCCTCTTTTTCTATATCATCAAATTCCATAATTTTAACTCGTATTTTAGTTTTACTACCAATATTTTCCCTATATTCAATAGCTCTTTTGATATTATCTTCCAGCTTATCCAGACCTTTTATCCCCTTAAACCGGCAATAGGTTTCTTCCCGAACTGCATCAAAACTGACTGTAATATCATCAATTTCCATCTCAATAATTCCGCGCCCGGTCTTTGAATTGAGCAATATGCCATTAGTATTAAGATGTATTACTTGAGCAGCATCCTTTTGTTTAACATACTCAACCATCTTCGGAAGATCATTATGTAACAAAGGTTCTCCATCTTTATGAAGATTCAACATAATAAGCTTATTGTCCTTAATTTGGTCAATCACTCTTATGTAATCATCCAAACTTAAATAATTAATCCCTTGGGTGTCAACGACTTTATCATGAGGACAATAATAACATTTAGCATTACAAGCATTGGTAGGTTCTATGTTTAAAACCAACGGGAAATCAGCCGTGATTTTCTCTTTGATTACTTCTGGTTTCAGGCATGTCAAACTTCCTTCAACATAATTTTCATTTAATACTTTATAATATTTTTTCGTTGGACCACGTCCCAAATTGGTACTCCTAATTATCTCTTTGTGTGATATTTATGCAGGCTGATTTGGGTAGACTCCAAGGACCACAAGCCTGTGCCACATGTGATTAACCAATGTCATTCTGTCAGCTATGCAATAGTTTCTTCTTTAACCTCCAGGACTTGTGTTTCCCAACTAAGCCGAGGCCGTAAGAACGAATTCCAATGAGCGCCATGTATATTTTGATAGCCTACAAATTGAATGTCAAAACCCAAAATTTTATTGATAATTAAATGCTCGACTTTTGGATTCTCTAACTGCACAGAAATATAGAATCGCTTTTCCCCAAAGGTGTTCGGAGGAATAGTACAGAACGACCTGTAGATACCAGGATTTTTCCAGTAGAGACTTTCTTCATCGGAGTCATCAATGTTCTGCGTAGTCAAGATGGCTCTATTTTCATCATCCACAATCTGTACGATAACTCGTAAGTCGTTGACTACAGTCAGACATTCATAAGTAACGGAAACTCTGAGCCCCTCATCTGAATGAAATGCATTACAGGGTATAGCCTTCTGATCCGTTATAGCAATTTCCTTGAACTGAATTGAAGGGTCATATTTCCGTATTACCCCCTCTACTTTTCCGTCGAGTTCTTTACAGGTGACAATAGCGCCCTCCGCCAGATTTTGATCCAGATATTTATTAATAACATATTCCGTGTGTCCGTCCAGAATTAATTTGCCATTATCAATTAATATAGTGCGGCTGCACAGGTTATGAATTGCTGTCATATTATGGCTTACAAACAACACTGTCCGCCCTTCTTCAGTAACGCTATGCATTTTCCCAATACACTTTTTTTGAAACTCTGCATCCCCGACAGCCAATACCTCATCTACTAAAAGAATTTCTGGTTCCAGATGGGCTGCTATTGAAAACGCCAGGCGTACCTGCATTCCACTGGAGAAATACTTTGTGGGTGTATCAATAAATCTTTCCATGCCTGAAAAATCAACAATCTCATCAAACTTACGTTCAATCTCTACCCTTTTCATCCCTAAAATTGCGCCGTTAAGGTAGATGTTTTCACGTCCGGTCAGTTCGGGATGAAAGCCTGTACCGACCTCTAATAACGATCCAACCCTGCCATATATTTGAGCATATCCCTCCGTTGGCTCTGTAATTCTTGAAAGAATCTTCAGAAGTGTGGTTTTCCCTGCACCATTGCGGCCGATAATACCGACAACCTCTCCGGGCTTTATTTCAAAGGAGACGTCTTTCAATGCCCAAATGGTGTCGTTACAGACGCCAGATGACCGAGGACGGACGACTGAGGAGGAATAACCGAGCGTTGAGCGGATGCGACGAATGGGCGCATACATGACGTGGGTCAGGGTGTCGCGCAGTGTTTTGTAGCTTTGTTGACGCGAACCAATCCTGTATAGCTTTGAAAGATTCTCTACTTTGAGGGCAAGGTCAGTCATGTTGATCGCTACTGGTTACTGGTTGCTGGTTGCTTGTTAGAGATTGGAGGAATTTGTTGATTTTCTTACCTAATTTATCAATGTTATCAAGCAATTTAACAGCATCGTTTGTAAGGTTTGGATGACAATCTTTTACATAGGTTAGCCATTCGGTTGCCTCATCGCATGATGCAATTGAATAAACTATAAATCTGATGAATTCTGCCTTATATTTGCGCCTTCCATATCCTTCGACTATATTGGCAGAAACAGACTTAGAAGCCCGCCTGAGTTGGCTGCCAGTTTCATAAAGTTCATACTGCGGCAGTTTAAGAGAAAAATCATGTATATGTATTCCCAATTCATGAGCCAACCTGTAAATTTCTAAATTTCTATATCCTCTGTTTTCCCCAATTATTGTCTTATCCATTCAATTTTCCATTCGGTAGTTTTTATTATTTTTACAAGTAAAACCAGCTGCAAGTTACCGGCAACAAGATGCTAAACAACATCCGCAAACGTTTTTTCCATTCTTTTGAAGTAATATACCCCGCTGATAAGTATAACAAGAGCTGCAAATGAAGATACCACAATAATAGGGCCAGGGGCTGTTTGCGTTCCAAGTAATGCCCATCTGAAACCTTCCACTACACCAGCCATAGGGTTGATCCCGTAAATTGTGCGCCATGGCTCGGAGAGAAGGCTGCTTGGATAGGCAATCGGCGTTGCAAACATCCAGAACTGCGTTATGAACGGAATTACATATCGGACGTCACGATATTTGACATTCAATGCAGAAAGCCACATGCCTACCCCCAGCGCTGTGACAAGGGCAAGCAGGAGCAGAGCTGGTAACCATAACATATTTATTGTGGGAAGTATGTTATAAAATAGCATCATTATAATGAGCACACCAAAGGCGATTAAAAAATCTATAACACCCGAAATAACGCTTGATAACGGCACAATAAGGCGAGGGAAATATACTTTGGTGATAAGGTTTGCACTATCTACAAGGCTGTTTGAGGATTGGCTCAATCCGTAGGCAAAGAAAGTCCATGGAACTAATGCCGAAAAGCTGAAAATCGGATAAGGGACCCCATCAGAAGGAATTCTCGCAAGCTTGCCAAAGAAAAGGCTGAAAACAATCATTGTAAAGAAAGGTTGTATGATTGCCCATGCTGCGCCAAGTACAGTCTGTTTGTAGCGTACCTTTATATCCCGCCAGGTGAGAAAATAGAGCAATTCGCGGTATTCCCACAAATCAAGTAACTTGAGAGAAACCCAGCCTTTTGATGGTGCGATTCGAATTACTGGTATGTCCTTAGCGTTCATTTTGACCTATTTATTGTTTACTTACCTCTTGAATATACCACTCAATTGTTCTTTTAAGACCATCCTCTAATGAAGTCTTTGCCTTAAACCCAAATTCCTTTTCTGCCCTTGATGTATCCAGCATCCTTCGTGGCTGACCATCAGGCTTCGAATTGTCCCAAATAATCTCACCTTTAAATTCTGTCAGCTTTGCAATCAAATCAACTATATCTTTTATTGAGATTTCGAAGCCTGCGCCGATATTTACCGGGTCGGGTTTATTGTATCTTTCTGTTGCAAGAATAATGGCTTCTGCAGCGTCCTCTACATACAGGAACTCCCGGGTTGCTTTGCCGGTGCCCCAAACCGTAATTGGTGAATGGTGAACGGTGAGAGGTGAATTGGTAGAGAACTTCTGTACCTCGATGCACTTGCGGATGAGGGCAGGAATCACATGAGAAGATTCGGGGTCAAAGTTGTCTCTGGGACCATAAAGATTAACTGGTAAAAGATAAATGGCATTAAAACCGTATTGTTCCCTATAGGCTTGAGATTGAACCAAAAGCATCTTCTTAGCCAAGCCATAGGGGGCGTTTGTTTCTTCCGGATAGCCGCTCCATAAGTCTTCTTCTTTAAATGGTATAGAGGTGAATTTGGGATAGGCACATACGGTTCCAACAGCGACAAATTTTTCTATGCCAACCTGTCTCCCCACCTCCATCATCTGAGTACCCATCATGAGGTTATCATAAAAAAACTTGCCTGGATTAGCACGATTGGCTCCAATTCCTCCTACCTTTGCAGCAAGATGGATGACAATTTCTGGCTTAGCATCTCTATAAACCTTTTTAACTGCTTCCATATCTACTAAATTGTAATCTCTGCTTCCTGGAACGAATATGTTTTTGCAACCTTTTTCCTTTAGTTTATCTATCACAAATGAGCCCAAAAAACCGGCGCCACCTGTTACCATAACTCTTTTGTTTGACCAAAAATCCATAATGATTACCGTCACCCGTCTTACGGTAACGAGGCCCGTTTCGTCGTTAGGTTACGTCGTTCGTATTTATCTCCTTCCGTTACCGTCTTACGTAACCGATACGGGCTTCCTTACCGTTGCACACTACCCTATCCAATTATCTTTCCGTCAGCTTATTATCTGTCCAGTGGATGTTTTTATTATTTAAGATTTTAATCCCTTCTCCTCTAGGGCTTAATCCTGCAAATTCCATATCATAATCTACCATTATTTTAACAAGGTCTTTGAAATTTATTTTTGGATTCCAGCAAAGCTTTTTTCTTGCTTTTGACGGGTCTGCAAGCAAGAATTCAACCTCTGTTGGTCTAAGGTATCTTGGATCTATCTCCACAAACTCGTGCCAATCTAAGTTTACATAGCCAAATGCCTCTTCTAAAAACTCCTTAATAGAATGAGCTTCTCCTGTGCCGATGACGTAATCATCCGGCTCTTCCTGCTGAAGGATAGTCCACATGGTCTCTATATACTCAGGGGCAAATCCCCAGTCCCTCTTAGCCTCCAAGTTGCCAAGATATATCTTCTTTTCCTTACCTGCCAGAATATGGGCAAGACCTCTGGTGATTTTTCTGGTAACAAATGTCTCTCCTCGTCTTGGGGATTCATGGTTAAAAAGAATCCCATTGCAGGCGGGCATACTGTAGCCCTCCCGGTAATTTACTACCATCCAGTAGGCGTAGACTTTAGCCGCTGCATAAGGGCTTTTCGGTCTGAAAGGTGTCTCCTCATTTTGTGGGGCAGGGGCATCCCCAAACATCTCACTGCTGCTTGCCTGATAAAATTTGGCTTTGGTGCCGCTTCTCCTTATCGCCTCAAGCAGCCTGGTTGTTCCCATGCCAGTCACATCTCCAGTGTATTCGGGCATATCGAAACTAACCCGGACATGACTTTGCGCGCCAAGGTGATATATCTCCTCTGGCTGAATATTGTAGATTAAGTTGGTTAGCTGTCCGGAATCAGAAAGATCTCCATAATAGAGAAAGAATCGAGAGCGTGGGGTATGAGGGTCCACATAGAGATGGTCAATTCGGCCGGTATTAAAAGTGCTGGCACGACGTATTAGTCCATGGACTTCATAGCCTTTTGACAACAGGAACTCTGCCAGATACGAACCATCCTGACCGGTAATGCCTGTAATAAGAGCACGTTTCATATTCTTCGCTCCTTTTAAATTAAAACCAAGCTGATAAGAAAATAGAAAAAGGGGTAGCTGGCATTCACCGTAACGAACAACTGCTCTTATTTTCCTTCTTTCACTTTATAAACGGAGGGATGCGCTTCTGTATCCTGGCGGTGGGCAGCAAGGTCGGAGGCAACGGCGTCGATTTTCTTGCCAAGTGTGTCACTAACGCCATCAATCTTCTGGTTTAGTTCATCACGAACACTATCAATCTTTTTGTCCAGCTTATTATGTACGTGATCGATCTTCTGATTCAGGGTTTCTACCTTGAAATCTACTAAATTGATTTTCTCGCATAATTCCTCACGGGTATCGCGTATTTCTTTACGAAGGGCATCGTGGCCCTCCAGAACCAGATCAAATTTCCCCCGAATGTCTTCCAGCAGTACTTCCATATGGTCCTTATCCATGTTTTACCTTCAAACATTTAAAAAAAGAATAAGTTAACAAGAATCCTCTAATCGTTTTAATCGTTTTTCAACGCTTTCATATCTGTTTTCTAAAAAAGCTATTCGGCGGTCAAGGTCTGTATAGGAAAATTTTATAGCTGCCATTATATCACTATGTGCCTCCTTATTTTCTTTTCTAAACTCAGCTATTTCTCTTTCAAATTTTCCATCAAGATTAATGACTCCTTCGGCTATAACTTTTATTTCATCTCTCAGGTTTTCTGCTACTATATCAAAATACCTTTTAATTTCATCCAGTTGCCCACCGTCCATCTAATTGCCTCCGCTTTTTTCTCCCTTTTCCTTTTGGTAATAGTAGCTGTAATAGTTGTAGTTATAGTAAGTGTCTTTTTTGATATTCACATCGTTTATGGTCACACCCAGAATTCTTGCTTTGACCCCTTCCAGTTGCTCTTTACATCGCTTGCCCAATTCTCTTGTAAGTCGTCCTGATTGCAAAATCAGAATCACCCCGTCAACCATGGATGCCAATACAGAGGCATCGGATACCACTAATACTGGAGGAGAATCTAAAATAATTGTATCAAATCTTAGGGCAAGGTGTTTTAAAAACTGCTGCATCGTTTCAGAACCCAGTAACCCCGAAGGGTTTGGAGGTAAGGAACCGCTTGTGATAACCTTTAAATTTTCTACTTCCGTCTCTTGGATAAACGAGGAAATCTGTTTATATATAAATGTATTTCTGGTTGTTTCATCAACTTCCTGAATGAGATGCTGATCAGAAAGAGACAAATCCCTGAATTCATTGGAGAATTCTATAGATTCTCGATTCTGAAAGTTAAATTGTCCCTTTTTCCAGTTCAGCAGATGTCTTAAAGTCTCGTCAATCTGAAGCTTCAATAGGCCTTTCAGGTCTTCAATATTAATAAAACCCATATTAAGCAGGATATATCCCAGTGGTTGGGATGCCTGTTTCTGTCTGAGCAGACCTTCTTTGAGCTGTCCCTCGGTAACTTTTCCACTCTTAATCAATAGAATCCCAAGCTTTTTATCCTCGGGTCTGGTTCCCCAATCAGCATTGACTATCCTGCCGGAATCAAAAGATACACTGATGGTATCGTCATCTGCATTTACCGTTAATACACCTGTTTTACCCTGAACCTCTATAAGCTTAAAGAGATCCTTTAAGCCATATTCTTCTAATTTCCCTTCTCCCAACTCAACATCATAAGTATCTACCAAACATCTGGTCAGCCCTGTAGAGTTATTCAAATTAAACAATTTGTGCAAAACCGGCTTTCTGAGATCGGTGTCCACTAAAAGCACCTTGTTCCCTGCCTGTGCCATTACTATTCCAAGATTGGCTACAGTCGTCGATTTACCTTCTCCAGTAACACTGCTGGTAACCAGGACTGTCTTTACAGGTCTCTCTATATTTGAAAACTTTATATTTGTATTAAGAGTGCGATATGCCTCTGTGACCGGGGAGCTAGTATCTTCCCGGGTTATCAGGGATGTTGGGTTAGCCATTACGTTGTTTCTCCCTTGGTTTCTACCTTGATACTGTTAAATCAGTCCGTCCTGAAAAATTTCCTTTTCCGCTTCCCAGAATAAATCATCTGACAAAAACATACTGAACATGATTACCTGTAGTTTTACTTATTCCCCTCGAATCCTTGACTCCTTGAATCCTCATGATTTCACCAACTTTTTTGGAGATGATCATACTTTTTTTACTTTTTCTTATAATGAGGGATAACGCCCAATGTTGGAAGGTTAAGATACTTCTCTACCTCCTCCGGGGTTTTAATAGTATTATCCAGATATTCGAAAAAGAACGCTAACCCTATTCCCAATGTAAGCCCGGTAATGACTGCAAGTAAAATGTTTAAAGTCTTTCTGGGTTTAACAGGTCTATCCGGGACTCTGGCTTGATCCACAATCATAATATTAGAGACCTTCAATTCTTCGGTTACACTCGTCTCTTTAGCCCTTGTAAGCAGACTCTGATACAGGGTACGGTTGGTCTCTACATCCCTGTTCAATACATTGTATTGTATCTCTTTTTGATTAAGCCTTAATGCTGTCTGTTTTTGATCCTCAAGCGCTCTTGCAATAGATTCTTCCTTTGCCTTTGACACCTTATATTCTACCTCGATACTTCCGGCAATATTTTTTATCTCCTGAGCGATCTTGTCCTTCACCTCAGATATCTCAGATTTCAATCTGACTATCCTGGGATGCTCAGAACCAAATTTTTGAGAGAGATCAGAGTACTCTCCCGTTAATTGTACGTATCGTGTCTTCAACTGTTGGATGAGATTATTGTTAACTACAGCAGGGAGGGATTCAATCTTTCGGGAATCTCCGGACAATCTCCTTAGCTCATTATACAGGTTTTCTATCTCTATCCTCTTGGTTTTAGCCGCAGTGAGAGCGCTGTTGAGATCATTGAGTTTCTGGATAATAATGTTATTTCTCTCCTCAAAGTTTATGGACACAAGGTTGTTCCCCTCCCTGTACCTTTGGAGAGCCCCTTCGGATCCTTCCAGATTGGTCTTCGTCTCTTTTATACGGTTATTAATCCAGCCCAAAGCCTCTCTGGAGGCATTGAGCTTTCTCTCCAGATTCTCCTCGATATAGAGTTTGCTATGGGTATTGACGATTCTGGTGATAAGCTCAGGGTCATGTCCCTCGAAACTTATATTTACCAGACGGCTGTTTCTTATAGGCGCTATCTCTAGTTTTCCCAAATAGCTATTTATCAAATCATTCACTTCCTTGTTTGTGGGCATACTGTTTTCAGAAGGCTTTTGAGAAGAGGCAGACAGAGACTTTTTCTTTTCAGGGTTGAATTCTATAGAATCCTTGAGATTCAGGGTCTCTATTACCCGCAATGCCAATGACTTGCTCTTTAAAATCTCATACTGGGTTTGGTAATAATCGGTATTAGAGGTATTAACCGCCAGAACCTCTTTAATATTCACTATATTAGGAGTCTCTGTCTCTATCAGTATCTGAGCGGTGGCCCTAAAAACCGGTTTCATCTTGAAAGAGCCAATAGTAACAGTACCAATCAGAACAACAAAAACAGTAAGTACAGTCGCCTTTCGCTTAAGGATAACCCTTATGTAGTCTCGAAGATGAATATCTTCTTTTGGTTTCATTGATTAACAAACCTCTCTAAAAGAAACTCTCTGGGACCATAATAACATCCTGGGCTGTTATAAGGTCAGTCATTTTCACCGGAATCTTTATCTTCTTGCCGTCCCCTTCCCGCAGCACCATTACCTTACCCTTCGCCGCTTTGTCGGTAAACCCTCCGGCTGTGGTGATTCCCTTAAGCACAGTGGTCCCCTTTTCCAACTTGTATCTGCCTTCTCTTTTTACCTCGCCAACTACAAAGAAATATTCGGCCTTAGAAAGATAGATAGTATCGCCATGCTTAAGAAGAATATTTTGCCTTTCATCTCCCTCAAGAAGCTTCCTCAGGTTCAGTGTAATTACCTCGCCCTCCCCTGCCTTCTCCAGAGGAATCGGGCTCCCTTTACTTCCTACGTTTCTAGGTCTTACTACAATTACATCGTCACCGGCATCCTGGGTAGGACCGCCTGCCTTAGAAAGAATCTCAACAAGCGTAGTCTCACCGGTCAGGGGATAGACCCCTGGACCCTGTCCCTTACTCTGGGGCCCCCCTACCTCTCCGAGGATATATATCCGTTTACTTTCGTAGCTATTGACTGAAATAGTAACCTGCGGATTAATGATGAATCTTCCCGAAAGCTTGGTCCGGATGTCCTTCTCCAATTCGGAAACAGTTACCCCATCTGCATGAACCCTGCCAATCAGGGGATAGGAAAACTCGCCTTCCCTCGACACCTTTACTGTCCTCGTTAAGTCATCATGATCCCAAACCTGCACTTGAAGAACATCCTCAGGACCAATCCTGTAGTCTTTGGGTTCATGAGATTTAAAGGAGGAGGCTATAATCTTGACTTTTTTCTCAAACACTTTAGCTATGGATTCCTCCTCCTTGCCTTTTGAGGGCTTGGCTTCCTCGACTTCCTTCATTCTGTTTACTTCAGGGATATCAGGATAACTTACACAGGATGTGATTGTAAAGATGGAAAACAGAAAACAGAAGAGGAAAAATAAATGACGGAAGGTCTTTCCTGCCAGACTTTTTGGATTCTCTGAGTTCATTGGGTTTCTTAGGTTCCTTTATGTCCCATGTTATATTTCATAAGTTTCCCTGCCGAACAAGGTAATCATTTATTTTGGATAAGCTTCCGCCCCTTAAGATACACTCTTTTTAACAACTAATATTGCTATTTTTGACCCTTCTATTCCTTCTCTAATTCATGCCAGTTTAAACTGACTTTATATTTTTGGTTCTCCTCCCATTTAGTTGGTGGAAAAGATTCTCGGATTCCCCTCGAACCCTTGAATCCTCATGATTTCACCAACTTTTTTGGAGATGATCCATATTTTAATGTCAAAAGACTATAGATATTTTTGCCATAGCCTTATTTTCTTTGTAGTCATTTGTATCAAAATTCGAGTCTTTTTTGTTATACTTGTATTCCAGGTCAAAACCTAACCATTTTTGAATCTTAAAATTCAGGGCTATCCCACTGCTAAAGAGTTCGTCCTTTCTCTTTTTACCCTCAGGGGTTCCTAAAGTGCCTTCCTCCAGGTAGTCATCATAAGTATAAGACACATTAATGACTGTCCCTATCTTTCTGGTGAACTTATGGTTGAAAGATAGAGAGCCTCCGGTAGAGACATATTCGGGGCCATAATCTGATTGTGCAAGAGTAACTGCAGTCTCAACAATACGGCGGAAGCCTGCTAACTTTATAGAGGTATACTCAGATTTATTGAAAGACAGGTCAATTAACATACCATAATCATACCTGTTCTCAAATGCAGCCTCTTCATAGTCCTTAGTTGTGTATCCACCCTTTATCGTTCCATTAAGCTTGGCAGTAGGATCCCATGAAACACCCAGCCAGACCTTCTGATTGTTGTTATCGGTAGAAGTTCCACCCTTGTCTTCGTTGTCCACGTGAGAAAAGCCATATTCCAGTAAGATTGATGTCTTAGGGAGGATTCGATAGGAAAAGGTTATATCCGCTTTATCTTCATCGAAGGTATCAGTCTCATCCGCTTCGTCCTCCATACGCTTTACTGTATGCCCGTATTTTACATCAATCTTATAACGATCAGCAGATTTATAGGATACCTCAGCAGAAGAGTCATTTTGATAATACTTTTTTCTTCTATCGCCATCGGAGGTAGGGGGATTGGATGTAGAAGAATAGTTATTTGCAAATTTTACAGATAATCCGCCCGGAAAGTTCAGATCCAGCATAGTATCGGCAAAATGCTCATTGGTATCATAGTTATCGTATTCAGAAAGATAAATAATATCCGCATGGTAGTCAACTTGAAAGAGGTGTTTCCCCATAGGCAGCTGGAGCATTAATCCCGGGGTCACAGTGGTGATATAATCATCTTTTTCATCGGAGTCTTCCTGAAAGAAATTGTCGGTATGTTCTTTTTTGACACTCAGGGCAGGTTTAAGCTTTAAAGGTCCCAACCGCAGTCCCTCCCGAGCACCTTCTTGAGCCTTTTCTTCCTGAGCTATTATATTAACAGGATAAAATATTATCAAAAGTATTAAGATAAGAGGGATAAAAAGATAACAGCCGATTTTGCAAACCCTTCTTGTCTGATTGTTCATCCTTTATCTCCTTTATGTATATGAATAAGCCAGAGGGACCATCGAAGAATCCTTCGATGGTCCCGGATGATTTTCACTTTACCAGTATCTAAGTTGCGGGGCTAGCCACCTCTTCTTCCGGTGGTGGTGGCGGCGGAACATACTCTTCTGGAGCAACCGGTGGCGTAGGAGGAGGAATATATGGCATTGGAGCCGTTTCCTGGGTCACAATTTTCTCTACTACAGCCAGTGCCCCTCTGGTCCGTGTTGCTGCTTCGGTCATTATATTACTTGTTTCTTTAGCTGTTTTGTTTACGGTGATGACCGCTTGCTGCAGTCCCTTCACGTCCCCTTTTTCCAATGCATTTGTTCCCTCTTTTAAGGCTTCAAAAGAAGACGCTGTACTTGCCTCTGCTTTAACTATAGCCTCAGCAGCTTTATCTGACCCTTCAACATCACCGAGAGCAGCCACTCTTGCCATGTCTTTAACAGACAGGGCTAACTCCGTAGTAGCCTTTAAAACTTCAGCAGCAGCCTTGCCAAGTTCTAAAGCGGCATTAACCATATTAGCGGCCTTTTCCTTAACAGCCTTTTCAGCTATAACAGCAATACTAACGGCTGCTTCTTGTGCCTTCTTTGCTGCATCCTCGGCTGAAGCAACTGCCTTTATTGCCCTGACAGCTTCATCCTTTTCCCCTGCAGACTGGGCAGCAGCCACAAATGCATTCGTAGCAACAACTGCCCCGGCAGAATCACTCGCAGTAGCAGCGCTCTTAGCAACAGTAGCAGCAACTACAGCAGAATTAACATCTGCAGCAGCTCTTGCCTGGTCTGCAGCCTTTCTGGCATTATTGGCTAATTCAGCTACAGTTTTTACGGCAGCAACAGCCTTATTTACGGCTTCCTGTGCCGCATTAGCAGCAGCTGTATCTCTGAGAGTTCTCGCTTCCACGACAGTCTCTGAGGCTGATACTACCCGGGCCTCAGCTTCAAATCTGGCGGCCTCTGCCTTAGCAGCCGAAGCCTGAGCCTCTGCTATAGCAGCGGCTTTCTTGTCAACAATCTTAGCCGCAACAGCCATGGCAGCATCAGCTTTCTCCGCAGCAGCCCTGGCAGCAACCTGCTTCACAATAGATTCAGCAACAGCTTTTTGGGGCAGTGAGTTGGCTGCAACAGGATTTCTGGGTGGCAGCTGCCTTGCTGGAACAGCAACGTTGGGGGGCACAAAGGTACTGGGTCTTGAAAAACTTCCCCTGGTTTCAGCAGACCCCTCCGTCAACCCCCATGCAGCCCTGCCGTCTGGTGCTACCTCGTTTACTCCCCTGGTTCCCCTTATGGCAGCAGTCATAGTAGGCGCAATAAATGTGGTCTCAGAATCCTTGGCTGGTCTAACATCGAACCACACCTTGCCAAGGACAATCTTTATATTTCGAACAAAGACAAGCTTCTTAAAGATGAGCCCCCTCTTTTCTTTTTTTTCAGATATCCTTATATTAGAGTCCAGATCCAACCTTAAGAGGCTTCCGTCAAGAAATTTAATCTCGGCTCTACCCTGTTTTGTGACTACTTTATCTCCCGGAAACAAAGGGTATGGAACTTTTTTGAGGGTATTCCATTCCATTCCGGTTCGTACCATAACTTCTCCTGTATATTTCGAAACCTCGGCTATCTTTTCTATTGCAGCTTCTGATTTTTGAACCAGAAAAGGATGGGTCAGAAATGCAGCAACAAACAGAATAACTAATATAATAAAAATTTTTTTAAACATTCCTCTCCTCCTTTCTTAAGAAGGCTAATAAAGTCAACTACCATCGGCTAAAGCCGCTGGCTTGAGGGTTCAAGGGGTCAAGCGATCAAGAGAGAATCTTTTCTTTATTATTCTCGAATCCTTGACCCCTCGAACCCTTGCGGCGCAAAAGATCGAACTGAAGTCTTTCCGCCTCAGGTGGAAGGGTTTTTCTCCCATTCCCCGAGTGGGACAATAATTACTTTGTAAGCATGGTACAAACCCCATCCCAATCTTCCTGGGGTGGGGTATCCCTTAATTCCATACAGCGTCTAATATATAGCCTTGACGGTAAATCGGCAGGAATAACCTCTAATACCTTCTGAAACTCCTCAATTCCAGTATCCCATTGTCTGTTCTTATAAGCATCCAGACCTTTCTCAAATAATGTTACTGCCATTACTACAGACTCTTCCAAATATGCATCCTTCTTTCCCATCAGTTCATATATCCTTATGGGCTCTTTTTTTCCCTTCACCCTTACCAGATCCAGCTCCCTTACTAAGAATAGATCCTTAACATGCTCAAGGGTATACTCACTGAGGATTATAGTTGTGCCGTATTCCTTGTTTATCCCCTCTAACCGTGATGCCAGATTGACATTGTCACCCATAACGGTATAATCAAATCTCTTTTCTGACCCCATGTTTCCAACAACCATAGGGCCGGAATTAATCCCTATTCCTATATCGATCCTTGGTACTCCCTCACTCTCCCATTTTTCTTGCAACTTTTTTAGACTCTCAATCATATCGAGAGCAGTAATGCATGCTCGCAGGTGATGATCTGTCTGCGGGACCGGTGCTCCATAAACTGCCATTATAGCATCACCCATATATTTATCCAAAAGCCCATCATGTGTCAACACAATATCTGTCATGACCGTAAGATATTCGTTCAGTAAGTGAACTAAAGCCTCCGGGCTCATATTTTCTGAGATGGATGTAAAGCCCCTGATATCTGAAAATAACACCGTTAAATCCCTCTTCTCCCCTCCCAGTTTCAGCATCTTTGGATCCTTTAATACCTCATTAACTACCGACGGGTTTAAATACTGCTGGAAGGCACCTCTTATCTTTTTCTTTTCCCTTTCCTCTGTCAAAAATCTAAATATAGTTACACCTGTATAGGTTAAAATGATAGTAAGTATTGGATAGATTATGTTCAGCCACATCTTATGTACCACAAACAGATACTGAACAATGGCTAAATATGAGACAGACACAAACAGAGCAAAGATGGCCCCCCGTAAAGCTGAATTTCTGTGTATAAAAATCCCAAGTACCAGACCGAACAGGACTATGAAAAACAGATCAAGGAAAATCATCCAGTTCGCTCTTGTAAGGATATCCTGATGCAGGATGTTGGCAATTATATTGGCATGTTTTTCAACACCATATAAACCGACAGAAAATGGTGTGACCCATAGATCCCCCAATCCAACGGCAGCATATCCTATCAGTACTATTTTATCATGGAATACAGAATCAGGGATGGTACCGTCTAATACATCCGAAAAAGAATAGAAAGGAAAAGTTCCATTTGGCCCATAGTAATTAATCAGCATCCTTCCCTGTTCATCAGTTGGGATATAAATTGACCCAAGCTCAATTCCTTCTCCAAAGTGTAATTTTAACCCTTCCGGTTCTAACCCCAGATACTCCCTAACCATTTGTATGTTCAATACAGGGTAGTAATCTCCGTTATACCCTATTACCAATGGTTCCCATCTTAGAGAACCATCCGCATCCAAACGGAAATTGACATGTCCTAATCTTTTGCAGGAGGAAGATAACAGAGAGATAGGAAGACTCACATCCTTTGCATTAAGGGGTGGGAAAGACTCAATATTATCCATGCCCATAAGGAATGTATAGTGGGATTTACTTAAGAAAGGTTTTGCTTCTATAATCTTTTCCCGGCTCTCTCCTTCTTTGTTGACCTTACCGTCTTCCAGGGTAAAAAACATTGGGAGAATAACATTGTTTGCCCTTTTAATCGATTCAGCAAAAACCCTATCATTATCTACATCTTTTTCGGCCTTTACCATCTCCTGGTAGAATAAGGAGCTGTTATTATTTACGTCTTTTAACCTTAAATCTGTGAAAACCCTTTTGAGGTTTTTTATCTTTCTCAATTCAGAGGGTATTTCTGGTTCACTGAAGATCAGGTCAAATCCAATTACCTTTGCTCCTCCTTTTGAAAGAATATTCACCAGTTGCGCTAATCTTTCACGAGGCCATGGCCATCTTCCCAATCTTCCAATGCTCTTGTCATCTATAGCAATAACCACTACTTCCGGACCAGGTTCAATCTGCCCCCTAAGTCTGAATCTAATGTCCAATGTCTTTAACTCAATATTATTCAACAGAGTCAATTTCGACTCGAAGAACATTAGAATTGAGACAAGAACAACGATAAGCAGACCTATTTTAACTCCGGAAGCCTTAATCACTTTTTTTCACTTTCTAACTTACTCAAAGGTGTTAGGTATAGAAAAAATCAATCAATAAGGTGCTGGTCGACATACTGGGCTAGGACATCTTGTGTCTTCAAAGGAAGAACAATTACAAAGTAGTTAGATATCACGTAATGGGCCATTTCGTGGGCTAACACTCCTTCCGAAACATCTTTAACGGATAGATATATACTTTTGGTCTCATGTTCATAATATGCTATGGAAGGGGCTCTCTTTCCATAAAGATAGTAGTACGCATTATCCAATTCTTTTCTGTCAGGGTAGGCATAGACATCTATATGTGGGTCACTGATATAAATATCCAGTAAAAGCTGAACCCTGGTTAGGATTGCATCCACCTTTACCTTAAGCCGAGGGTAGAGGAATTCCCGCCTCTTTCTATATAAAAAGTGACTAAAAAAACCCTGATACTTGCTGTCAATAAAGTTTACGTCCAACTTATAGTCCAACTTAAAAAGATCCTCTTCAGTTCGGTAAAAGATGGTACTATAACTGGTTTTGTATGTCTTCCATTCTTCAGCAAAAATCAATGCATTCAAAAACAAGAAAAGGATTAAAAAGGAGGAAATTACCCTGAAACACACTTATCCACCTGCTAAAGCCTTAACTTCAACTGTTAGAAAAACCGCACATACACTATTACTTGATCTTGAAATAGGCTATTGCATCATTCAGATCCTTTGTCTTAGTCTCAATATCAAGGATTACTTGATGCAACCTTTCATTCTTAATATCGGTTTCTTCTAACACATTCTTTAGTTGGATCTCCTTTTCTTGAATCTGAGTTCCATAATCGCATATCACCTCTATCCTCTGCCGAATATTAGCAGACATCTTATTTATACTTTCAACCATATCCTTTAGCTGATCTTTTTTGCGTATATTGAAATGAATGGTGAAATCCCCTTCTCCCATCTCCCCCAAGCTTTTTTCAAAACGATATAAAGGGCCTGCTATCTTATGGGAGATAAGGAGAACCACTATCGCACTTACTACGCCAATCAGTATAAACACTGTAACATTTGTATATATGATAGCAGGGAGCAGTATCTTTGAAGTATTGGCCAACGATAGATGTGATTTTTCAAAAGTTGCGGTAATTGTATCCTGCGATAGATAATACAAAAGTCCTACTGATATAATCGCTCCAATAAGCACCAGGGTAATAAAGGTTAAAATAAATCTGAGTTGAAAGTTCCGCTTTATCAGGTAATGCTTTCTTCCCAGCTTTGGCTTTTTATTCATGTGGGATTCCCCCCACGGTTTTTAATAGTTCATTATTCACAGATATATCTGCCGTTTTCTTGAGCTTTCCAATCCAGTCGTCCAATTCCTGTGCCTGTTTTTTTTGGAGAAGTTCCCCTTTAATATCTTCTCTTAATACATTTATCGGCGGCGTTCTCTTTGGCCTTTTGCCCATCAGTTTTATAAGGACATAACCCTTCTTTAACTGGATTATCTTAGATTCGCCTAGCATAAGGAAATGTAATTCCTTTGCCAGTAAAGGATCTAGCATGTTTAAACCAACATACCCACTCTCCTCATCCCAGTTTAATGCTTTACCTTGAAGTAAGTGATTCAGAAACTCTTTGGCCACTGGAAGGTTAGGACAATGCAACATCTTAAACTTAACCTCTTCTCCTTTCATTTTATAGTAATTTTGGATCTCTTCTTCTGAAATAATAGTCGTGTTGGCAATCTCCTGACTCTGGGCTCTTATTAGATTTCGAATAAGAGTTTGTTCCCAAAATTTTTCCACAGTACGAACAAAATCTTCCTCTTTACTTAGCTCTCTCTTAACTGCCTCTTGGATCAATAACTCCCTTTCAATGAGTATATCAAGATAATTTCTCTTGCTCTCTTCCGAGACTCGAAATGACTTATTATGTTGGGATTCATCGTGTAGACAACGGTTGAAGTCAGATAGTGTGATAGTTACATCATTGACTTTGACCAGTATCTTTTCCTTCTCTGTTTTATCTTTTGCCTGGCAGGAAATTAAGAGGAGTGCCATGTATAGGATGAGTAGTGCTCGATTTTTCATCTTTCCCACCCCTTTAAACATGGAGCATAAGACCCGTAGGCAGGGAAACAGGTTATTGTTAGTGATTTACCAGTTTCTAGGGTCGGCACTAGACGCCTTGGACGGAATAAAAAAAGTAAAATTTCACGTTTATTTGGGGGCTGTACTAACAGCTTCTTTCTTTTTTTGTTGCCCAGAAGCTTTCTTCCTGGGTCTTTGAACATTTTCTTCAGGAATTAATTCTATGATGGAAAGGGGAGCGTTATCTCCATGTCTTCTACCTACCTTAAAAATTCTCGTATATCCGCCATTTCTACCCTGATATCTAGGAGCAATTTGATCAAACAAATTCTTTGTTATCTTCTTATCACTAATAACTCTTAAAACCTGCCTCCTTGAATGTAAATCCCCTTTTTTTCCTAGGGTGACTATTTTTTCAGCAATCTTTCTTAATTCTTTTGCTTTGGCATCAGTAGTTTCTATCTTCTCATGTTCAAACAGGGAAGTAAGCATATTCCTAAACATAGCTTTACGATGACTGGAGGTACGCCCCAATTTTCTCCCAGCTTTTTGATGTCTCATTCTATCGATTCCTTCTCGTTTTCAGTCTTTTCATCTGGTGCGTGAAAATCCGGCAATTTCATCCCTAAAAACAATCCCATTTCTCCTAAAATATCTTTTATTTCATTTAAGGATTTTCTCCCAAAGTTTCTGGTCTTTAGCATTTCAGCCTCGGTTTTTTGAACCAACTCACCAATATATCTTATATTGGCATTTTTCAAACAGTTGGCTGAACGCACCGAAAGTTCTAATTCATCAACACCCCTGTATAAGTTCTCGTTGAATTTCACTTTATCTTTATCGTCTGTTGCTTGCTCTTTCTCTCTAGGTTCTTCAGATTCGTCAAAGTTGATAAAGACATTCAGTTGCTCTTTCAATATCTTCGCAGCATATGCAATTGCATCCTCTGGCAATACACTGCCATCGGTCCAGACTTCCATTGTAAGTTTATCATAATCAGCCCTCTGCCCTACCCTTGCATGACTTACTGAATAGTTAACCTTTTTAATAGGAGAAAAGATCGCATCGATAGGAATGGTACCTACAGGTTGGTTTTCTTCCTTGTTCTTTTCTGCAGGAACGTATCCCCTCCCTTTCCTAACAACCATTTCCATTCTGAGTCTGGCATCTTTTAATAATGTAGCAATATGCAAATCAGGATTTACAATATCCACATTGTTGTTTGTAATAATATCTCCGGCCCTGACCTCACCCTCTTTAGCAGTATCAATCCAGATTGTTTCCGGGCCGTTTGAATGAAGCTTAATAAGAACTTCTTTTAAATTGAGGATAATATCAGTTACATCCTCTCTAACACCGGGGATAGTCGAAAACTCATGTAGTACTCCATCGATTTTGACAGAGACAATGGCCGCACCTAAAATAGATGATAACAGAACTCGCCGCAGAGAATTACCAAGAGTAATGCCAAAACCTCGTTCAAAAGGTTCCCCAACAAACTTGCTGTAACACTTTGTAGCTGTTTCGGTATCAATCTCTAACCCTTTAGGACTTATTAATCTCTGCCAGTTATTGTACATCTTTACCCCGCGTTAAGTTAACTTAATCGTTTAAGAATTTTCTAACTATTTATTTTGAATATAGTTCTACAATTAGCTGTTCTTGAATTGGCATCGTTATATCCTCTCTGGAAGGCAAAGAAACTATCTTCCCCTTGACACTTTGTTTATCCAATTCTAGCCAATGGGGTACACCACGGCGCGCTACAGCCTCCAGAGATTCAACAATCCTGGGGATTTTTTTACTCTTTTCCCTCACTTCTAGAATTTCCCCCGGACTAACCAGGTAAGAAGGGATATTTACTTTTCTTCCATTAACCAAAAAGTGATTGTGTCTTATCAGTTGCCTTGCCTCACTACGGGAACTGGCAAATCCCAAACGAAAGACCATGTTATCCATTCTTCTTTCAAGAAAGAGCAACAGGTTCTCACCGGTTATACCCTTCATCTTATCAGCCTTCTCAAAATACCTTTGGAACTGACTTTCTAGAATACCGTAAATTCTTTTTACCTTCTGCTTCTCACGAAGCTGAATACCATAATCCGAATATTTGCTACGGCTCTGTCCATGCTGACCCGGAGGATAACTTTTCCTTTCAAAAGCACACTTATCTGAATAACACCTATCACCTTTTAAGTACAACTTCAAATTTTCTCTTCTGCACAACCTGCAAACCGATCCTGTGTACCGAGCCAAACCGTGCCTCCTTTATACCCTTCTTCTCTTGGGTGGACGACACCCGTTATGAGGAATAGGAGTAACATCCCTGATTAAACTGACATTAAATCCCTTAGCCTGGAGAGTTCTCAAAGCAGATTCCCGACCAGCTCCCGGTCCTTTAATATAAACCTCTATATTTTTAACTCCATGTTCCATAGCTTTTCTTGCAACATCTTCCGCGGCTAACTGGGCAGCAAATGGAGTACTCTTTCTTGAACCCTTATACCCCTGAGTTCCAGCGCTAGACCAGGCTAACACGTTTCCGGTCAAATCGGTAATAGTTATTATGGTATTATTAAACGTAGCTTGAATATGTGCTATACCATTTTGTATATTTTTCTTTTCCTTTTTCTTTTTGACACCCTTCCCCTGTTTTGCCATCGAACCTCCTACTTTCTCCTGCCTCCAATTGCTCTGCGGGGTCCTTTCCTCGTTCTAGCATTGGTGCTGGTTCTTTGACCCCGAACAGGCAAAGAACGCCTATGACGCAGCCCCCGATAACTACCTAGATCCATCAACCTCTTTATATTCATGGTGAGTTCCATCCGTAAGTCACCTTCTACTTTATACTCACGATCAATTATCTCTCTTATCTTGGCTACCTCGGACTCTGTAATTTGATCGGATTTTATATCGGAACCAATCCCGGCATTTTCAAGAATCTTTTTTGAAGTAGATCTGCCAATACCATAAATATAAGTTAATGCCACTTCCATCCTCTTGCCTCTAGGTAAATCAATTCCAGCAATTCTTGCCAATATATGTACCTCCCTAACTATCCTTGCTTCTGTTTATGCCTTGGATTTTCACAGATTATTCTAATCACACCCTTACGTCTCACTATCTTACATTTATCGCATCTTTTCTTTACCGAGGCCTTTACCTTCATCTTAACCACACCATCCTTTGTAAAAAAGATAAGCGCTCACCTATCAGCCTTCATCATATTTCTGACCGTTGAACCTTTACAGTTTATTTGGAACGGTAAGTAATCCTTCCCCTATTAAGATCATAAGGTGATAATTCAACTGTAACCCTATCCCCTGGAAGGATCTTAATATAGTGCATCCTCATCTTACCAGAGATATGAGCCAAAACCTTATGACCGTTTTCCAATTCTACCCTAAACATAGCGTTGGGCAGAGTTTCTAATACTGTCCCTTCTACCTCAATCGCTTCCTCTTTTGGCATAAAACCTCAACTTGGTGATTTATTCACGTTCAATAATATCTGTAATCCTTTTAAAAATTTCGTCTATTTTACCAATACCATTAATAGCCTTAGCTATATTCTTTTTCTGATAAAATTCAACTACAGGGGCAGTTTGTTCGTGATAAACCTTTAGCCTGCTCTTTATAGTATCCTCTTTATCGTCATCTCTCTGGTAGAGTTCCCCTTTACACTTATTGCAGACATCTTTATTTATAGGCGGATCAAAGATTATATGATATCCTTGCCCACATTTTTTACAGGTTCTCCTGCCCGTGAGTCTCTTTAACAGCTCTTTATCGTCTATCTCAATATTGATTAAGTGTTCGATCTTTAAACCCATCTTCTCTAAAATAGCGCCTAAAGCCTCAGCCTGAGCTACTGTTCGGGGAAAACCGTCCAAAATAAACCCCCCTTTACAGTCAGGTTTTTTTAACCTTTCTTCAATTATCCCTATAACAACCTCATCTGGAACCAGGGCACCTTTATCCATGAAACTCCTTGCCTGCTTCCCCAAGGGAGAACCCTCCTTAACCGCTTCCCTGAGTATGTCCCCGGTTGAAATTTGAGGAATATTGTACTTGTCAATTAACATCTTTGCTTGAGTGCCCTTTCCGGAACCAGGTGGACCTAACAGTATCAGATTCATAATCTAAACTCCTTCTTCTATCTTAACCCTTTCCGGACTAAGGAGAGGGTAGTTATTGGCAAACCGTTTACGTTGAAATGTAAACGATGAACAGTGGACTGCCTTATTAACGACGTCCTTTTATCCTCGCTTTTTTCAAAAAACCTTCATACTGTCTTGTAAGTAAGTGGGATTCAATCTGTGAAGCTGTATCCATGGCAACTCCAACCACAATCAGTAATGCCGTACCTCCAAAGTAAAAAGGCACGTTGAATTTACTGGTAAGGATTGTAGGCAACACGCATACAGCTGAAACATAAACAGCTCCCCCCAAAGTGATTCTTGTAAGAACTTTATCTATATATTCGGCAGTTTTTTTACCAGGCCTTATCCCTGGTATATAGCCGCCATATTTCTTCATATTATCGGCGACATCAACGGGGTTAAAGGTAACTGCCGTATAAAAGTAACAAAAGAATACAATAAAACCTACATATAGAATACTGTAAATAAGTTTACCAGGGCCTAAACTGGCAGTTATATTCTGAAGCCATGGATAGAGTTCTATCCAGGATTTAGGTAAAAAATTGGCAATGGTTAAAGGAAACATCAATATTGAAGAAGCGAATATCGGGGGAATAACCCCTGCTGTGTTTACTCTAAGAGGCAGATGAGTACTCTGCCCACCGTACATCTTTCTGCCCATCACCCTCTTCGGATACTGGACAGGAAGTCGCCTCTGTCCACGCTCCACAAAAACTATAACCCCAACTACAACGATCATCATAGCCACAATTACCAAAATTAAAAATATTGCCATTTCTCCTGTTTTTAAAAGGCGTATCGTATTAATGATTGCAGATGGCATTCGAGCAACAATACCAGCAAATATTATAAGAGAAATACCGTTTCCAATCCCCCGCTCAGTAATCTGCTCGCCAAGCCACATGATAAATGCCGTTCCAGATGTCAAAGTTATAACTGTCATTATCTTAAAGGATAAACCAGGGTTGAGGGCTATCATCTCTCCTGCGGGGCCTGTCATCCTCTCCAGACCGACACTTATACCAAAGCCTTGAATAATACTCAAAACGATCGTACCATATCTGGTATACTGAGTTATTTTTCTCCTTCCCGCTTCACCCTCTTTGGACAATCTCTCCAAATGGGGGCTAACTACGGTAAGCAGTTGCAGAATAATAGAGGCACTGATGTAAGGCATTATACCAAGAGCAAACACTGACAGATTCTCCAATGCCCCACCTGAAAACATATCAAATAAACCAAGTAGAGTACTTTTAGCCTGAGCAAAGAACGAAGCTAATGCTTCCCTATTAATTCCAGGGGTCGGCACATGGACACCAATTCGGTAGACAGTTAATAAGAGGAGCGTCATGAGAATACGCTTTTTTAACTCAGGAATCTTTGGTATATTCTGAAACCCGACTAGCAATTAAACCACCTCTATCTTCCCGCCAACAGCCTCAATCTTATCTTTGGCCGGTTTACTATACCTGTGAACTTTAACTGTAAGAGGATAACTAATTTCTCCATTTCCTAATACCTTTATGCCATCATAAGAACCTTTTATCAGTCCATATTCGATCAATGCCTTATCATCTACCACAGCCCCTTCTTCAAATATATTTAAGTCTCTTACATTTATCAAGACATATCTCTTTTTAAATATATTAGTAAACCCCCTCTTGGGAAGACGACGCTTAAGGGGCATTTGCCCCCCTTCAAAGCCAGGGGGAGTACTCCTTCCTGAGCGGGACCTCTGCCCCTTAGATCCTTTGCAGGCAGTCTGCCCATGCCCAGAACCCTGTCCCCGCCCAACCCTCTTTTTTCTCTTTTTAAACCTGGTAGAAGGCTTCAATTCATTAAGTCTCATGTTCAATAACCTCAACCAAATGTGATACTTTCTTAACCATTCCTCGACTTTCAGGAGTATCCTTTAAAGTAACTGTTTTATTAAGCTTAGTTAAGCCCAGTCCAGTTAATGTCTCTTTCTGTCTCCAAGGTCTACCAATACCACTCTTCTTCAGCCTTACCTTAAACTCCTTTGTGCCCATAAAATAGTTTCCCTTCAAACAATCTCGCTCAAATCTTTACCACGTTTTTTTGCCATCTCTTCAGGACTCATAAGCTGGCTTAAGGCATTAATCGTGGCTTTAACAGCATTATGAGGGTTATGTGACCCCAAACACTTCGTCAGAATATTTGCAATCCCTGTTGCTTCAACAACTGCTCTAACAGACCCTCCTGCGATAATGCCTGTCCCTTTAGACGCAGGCTTTAAAATAACACTGCCTGCACCATATCGGCCTATTACTTCATAAGGGATTGTATCATTTATAATTGGGACTCGAATAAGTTCCTTCTTTGCTCGCCCTATCCCTTTTCTAATAGCCTCTGGCACTTCATTCGCCTTCCCTAACCCACTTCCAACCACACCATTTCCATTACCAACTACAACAAGGGCACTGAAACTAAACCTTCTTCCACCTTTAACTACCTTTGCAACTCTGTTAATGCTAACAACCTTATCCATCAAATCCAACTCATTGGGATTAATAGTGGGCAATTACCTCCTCCTTTGCAATTCCTTCACAATCAGGTTAACTTTCAAAAACTAAAATTCTAGCCCCTTTTCTCTAGCCAAAAGAGCCAAAGCTTTAACCTTGCCATGATACAAATAGCCATTTCTATCAAACACCACTTTTTTTATATCCCTATCCAGGGAATTTTTAGCTATTAATTCCCCAACCTTTTTAGCCGCTTCTATATTCCCAGAGTCTTTCAACCCATCCCTAATCTCTTTACTCAAAGTAGAAGCTGACGTTATAGTTCTCCCAGTAGTATCATCGATTACCTGGGCATAGATATGTTTAGAGGATCGAAATACACAGAGTCTGGGTCTCTCACTGGTTCCTCTTATCTTTTTTCTGATCCGTTTTTTACGTTTTATTCTGGACAACTCTTTCAATTTTCTCAAAGCCATCTCTATTCCTACCTTTATTTAATTCCAGATTTCCCGATCTTTCGACGAATCCTCTCATCGGAGTACAGAATACCCTTGCCTTTATATGGTTCCGGCATTCTAAATGACCTAATCTTTGCGGCAATCTCTCCAACCAATTGCTTATCAATCCCCTCAACTGTAATCTTAACTTGCTTATCCACCTGAGCATTGACACCTTTGGGAAGCACAAACTCTATTGGATGTGAGTATCCTAAATTCAAACCCAGTATATCTCCTTTTAACTCAGCACGATAGCCTACTCCAACAATATTAAGGGTTTTTGCAAAACCCTTTGTCACTCCCTCCACCATATTGGCAATTAAACTTCTGGTTAATCCCTGGAGTGCCCTGGTCTTCTTATCATCATCTTTTCTATTAACTACTATTTTCTCACTATCAAATGTCAGACCAATTCTCCCGTCTATCTCTTGAGTCAGTTCTCCTTTTGTGCCCTTTACTCTTAAAGTAGCATCCTCAAAGATTACCTCCACGCCTTTTGGAACTGGAATTGGCAGTTTACCAATTCGTGACATCATTATTCTCCTTAAGAAAAAGTTCGAAACTAAAAACCTACCATACAGAACAGAGTAGCTCTCCACCAACGTTAGATTCTCTGGCCTTTTTATCTGTTAAAATCCCTTTCGGGGTTGACAAAATATTTATGCCCAAGCCAGTTAACACCCTTGGAATCTTGTCTTTTTTAACATAAACCCTGCGCCCTGGTTTACTAATCCTTTTTAGCCCGGTAATAACCGTGTTGTTTTCATCATCATATTTGAGATATATAGTCAAGACTCCCTGTTTACTATCTTTTATTACCTTATAGTTTTTAATATAACCTTCATCCTTTAATATCTTTGCTACACTAACCTTTAAATTAGAGGAAGGCATATCGACTTTCTTGAATTTTGCCTTGTTGGCATTTCTAATACGGGTAAGCATATCTGCAAAAGGATCAGTCATCACAGCTTTTCAACCCCTTTCTACAAAATTTTCTTTACCAGCTAGATTTGACGGTTCCTGGTATGTCACCTTTCAATGCATAATTACGAAGACATATGCGACACATATTAAACTTCCTATAGTACCCTCTAGCCCTCCCACAAATGGGACAACGATTGTATCCTCTAACTTTGAACTTCTTAGGTTTTTTAGCCTTTATAACCAAAGATTTTTTGGCCACAAAATTCCTCCATCAAAAAAGCTTACCCCAATTAAAGTCAAACATCCTTACCTTAATTAATGCACCTAATCCCTAAAAGGTACCCCTAATAAACTCAGCAGAGATTTAGCTTCTTCATCGGTCTTGGCTGTAGTAACAATAACCACATTCATACCTTTTATTTTGTCAATTTTATCATAATCAATCTCAGGAAATATAATATGTTCTTTTATTCCTAAAGAATAATTGCCTCTTCCGTCAAAAGATTTTCCACTTACACCTTTAAAATCCCTAACTCTAGGAAGGGCTATATTGACTAATCTATCGAAGAATTCATACATCCTTTCCCTTCTTAAAGTTACCATACAACCGATAGGAACACCTTCCCTCAGCTTAAATGAAGCAATAGACTTTTTAGCCCTGGTAATAATAGGCTTTTGACCGATTATTAAAGACAGCTCAGAAGTCGCAGAATCCAGCAATTTGATATTCTGAATAGCCTCCCCCAGCCCCATATTTATTACTATCTTTTCAAGTTTAGGGACCTCCATCGGGTTCCTGTAGTTAAACTCTTTCATTAAAGCTGGCATTATCTCTTTCATGTAAAAGTCTTTTAACCTTGCCATCGAAATTCCTTAACCCTATCCTTTTTTATTTTATTTACCAAGGATCTCCTCACACTTGACACAGACCCGTACTTTTTCCCCGTCATCTAGAACTTTTTTCCTGGTCCTAACTGGAGAATTACATTTTTTGCAAACTATCATGACATTAGAAATATGAATACTACCCTCTTTCTCAACAATCCCACCCTTACTGGTTTGGGATGCTCGAGCATGTCTCTTGATCAGATTAACCTTTTCAACTATTACGCGATTTTTTTCAGGTATAACCTTTAAAATCTTGCCTTTTCTCCCCTTTTCCTTACCGGCAATTACCTCTACTGGATCGTCCTTTTTAACATGGAATTTTGTCTGAGACATCAAAACCTCTCTATTAAATCACAGCACCTCTGGAGCTAATGATACAATCTTCATAAATTTTTTAGCCCTGAGTTCTCTAGCAACAGGACCGAAAATCCTAGTTCCAATTGGTTCATTTTGGGGATTAATAAGCACTGCTGAATTATCATCAAATTTTATATAGGAGCCGTCTTTTCTCCTTACCTCTTTAACAGTGCGAACAACTACAGCCCTGGATACATTACCTTTTTTAACCTTTGAGTTCGGAATAGCCTCCTTCACTGAAACCACAATAATATCACCAAGACTGGCATATCTCCTTCTGGTTCCACCCAACACTTTAATACAGAATAACTTTTTTGCCCCAGAATTATCTGCCACATTGAGCACTGTCTGCATCTGAATCATTGCTTGCCCCTCAAAACACAGTATTTAACCCCACTTATTACTTTAAACCGCTTTTTCTAATATCTTATAAACTCGCCACATCTTTTCTTTGCTCAAAGGTCTGCTTTCTATTATTAAAACCCTATCTCCCACATTACAATCATTTCTTTCATTATGTGCCTTATATTTATTCCTTCTACTAATATACTTTTTGTATATTGGATGTTTCAAAACCTTGTCTACTTGAACAACCACGGTTTTATCCATTTTGTTACTTACAACTACTCCAACCTGGGTCTTTCTACGCCCCCTCTCTCCCACTTTTGTCTCCCCTTATTCTATAGTTTCTTTTCCAGTAACTATTCAGCATTTATCTAAAACCCTGTATTTATAGACAGCCGATCCGCTTTGGCGGACTACCTCGCAGGTGGTTATACAACACAGTAGGACAGGCTTCTCGCCTTTCATGGCTGAATAGTTACCTTTTCCTTAAGGATGGTTTTGATCCTTGCTAAATCCTTTTTTACCTGAGGGACCCTCATGGTATTTTCAAGCTGCCCTGTTGCAAGCTGGAATTTCAAGTTAAACAATTCTTCTGATAGATGCTTCTCCTTTTGCCTAAGCTCTATATCACTTAACTCTCGAATTTCACTTGCCTTCATGGCCCCTCCCCCGCGAAGTAACCCTCGTGCGTATTGGCAATTTATAACTGGCTAACCTAAAAGCTTCACGGGCAGTATCTTCTTCTACACCTTCCATTTCATATAGTATTCTGCCTGGTTTTATTACAGCTACCCAATCCGCAGGAGGCCCTTTGCCTTTTCCCATTCTTGTTTCAGCAGGTTTAGCAGTGATTGGTTTATCAGGGAATATTCTGATCCAAATCTTTCCACCTCTCTTTACATGCCGTGTCATTGCTATTCGAGCCGCTTCAATTTGGCGCGCTGTTAACCAACCACATTCTTCGGCTTGAAGAGCAAAATCACCAAAATCGATGGTAGAACCTCTGGACGATATTCCCCTCCTTCTACCTCTCTGTTGTTTCCGGTATTTAACCTTTTTGGGTTGCAACATAGTAAATACTTCCCTATCTGATCAAATTCGTGAATTGTAAATCGTGAATCGGTTTTATTCTACTTACGACTCACGATTTCTCTGCCTCTCTCTTTTTTGAAAGGATCTCACCTTTAAATATCCAGACCTTTACACCAATAATTCCATAAGTGGTATGAGCCTCCGCAAATCCATAGTCAATGTCAGCCCTTAAGGTATGTAAAGGAACCCTGCCTTCCCGATACCACTCCCTCCTTGCCATTTCTGCGCCACCCAGTCTTCCGGCACAGGAGATTTTTATCCCTTGAGCACCCAATCTTAATGCCGTTGTCACACTCCTCTTCATAGCCCTTCGAAAAGCAACTCTTCTTTCCAGCTGTAATGCTGTATTTTCGGCAACTAACTGAGCATCAATCTCTGGTTTGCGAACTTCTTGAATATTTATATAAATCTCTTTTGAAGTTAACTTATTAAGTTCATTCTTCAACGCCTCAATCTCTATACCTTTTCTACCAATTACAATTCCTGGGCGAACGGTATATATATTGATCTTGGCTTTATTTGTAGCCCTTTCAATTTCAATCCTTGAGACACCAGCATGGTAAAGTTTGCTTTTAATAAACCTCCGAATCCTTACGTCTTCCTGAAGTAAGTTAGAAAAATCTTTTTCAGCAAACCATTTTGAATTCCACGTTCTGGTTACTCCCAGTCTGAATCCTATTGGATGGACCTTTTGTCCCAAAACCCCCTCCCTTCTAAAAATTTTATCTTTCTTTTAAGACTACGGTTATATGACTGGTTCTTTTCAGAATTCTACCTGCCCTTCCCATAGCCTTAGCCCTAAATCTCTTAAGTGTAGGCCCTTCGTTGACATAAATAGTATCAACGAACAGAGTATCCACATCAATGTTTCTACCATGAGAAGCATTTGCAACAGCAGATTTCAGAAGATTTTTAACTATCCTAGCCGATGCTTTTGGAGTAACAGAGAGGATGGTCAAAGCATCTTCTACCCTTTTACCACGAACTAGGTCAACCACTAATCTGGCTTTTCTGGGTGACACCCTGATATAATTAACAGATGCTTTCGCTTCCATAACTAATTTTTCACCTTTTACACCCTTTTATCTTTTTTGTTTCCTGCCTTCTATTTTACTCTTCCTGTCCCCTGAATGGCTGTGGAATGTTCTAGTAGGTGCAAATTCACCAAGCTTATGTCCTACCATATTCTCAGTAATAAAGACTGGAATAAATTTTTTACCATTGTGAACAGCAACGGTGTAACCAATCAGTTCGGGCACAATAGTTGATCTGCGAGACCAGGTTTTGATTATCTTTTTGCTTACCGTTTCATTGGCTATTTTAATTTTTTTCAATAGACTTTCATCAATAAATGGCCCTTTCTTTATTGATCGTGCCATATTCAGTCTCCTCTATAATTCTAACAGAGTAGGGGCGGGAATAACCCCGCCCGTACAAGGTATGTTATCCTCTGTTTTGTGCCTATGTGCCTTTGCAGCCTTGTGCCTGATCATCTATTTTTTCCTCTTTGAAAGTATATACTTATCCGTACTTTTGTTTTTCCTGGTTTTGTACCCTTTAGTCGGAACTCCCCACGGGGTTACTGGGTGTCTGCCTCCTGAGGATTTACCCTCACCTCCACCCAGAGGATGGTCAACTGGATTCATTGCAACACCTCGAACTCTGGGCCTTCTACCCAGCCATCGTTTTCTTCCAGCTTTCCCTATGGATATATTTTCATGATCTATATTGCCAGTCTGACCAATTGTAGCAACACACGTATTTAATACCAGGCGAACTTCATTGGACGGCAGTCTTATATGAACATATTTTCCTTCTTTAGCTATCAACTGACCAAAAGTTCCTGCACCTCTTATTAACTGGGCACCCTTCCCGGGTCTTAATTCCACATTATGTATAAATGTCCCAAAAGGTATACTTTTTAAAGGCAAAGCGTTACCTGGTTTAATATCAGCATTCTCACCTGAAATCACAGTGTCACCGACTTTAATTTTTAAAGGAGCAATTATATATCTTTTTTCACCATCAGCATAGTTCAAAAGAGCGATATAAGCTGATCTATTAGGATCATATTCAATGGCGGCTACTTTGGCCGGCACATTGATTTTGTCCCTTTTAAAATCAATAACCCGATATCTCCTCTTATGCCTTCCACCAATATGACGGGAAGTAACCCTACCATAAGCATTTCTGCCACCGGTCTTGTTGAGTGGTCTTATAAGAGACTTCTCAGGTTTGACACTGGTCAACTCCTCAAAGGTTAATACGCTTTGGAATCTCCTTCCAGGTGATGTTGGTTTATAAATCTTTATGCTCACTCAAAACTCCCTTTGAATGCAAAGTCAGAGACTACTAAGACAAGAGGATTTAAACACCCTCAAAAAAGTCTATATGATCTCCTGGTTTCAAAGTAACAACAGCCTTTTTCCAATCCTTCATCCTGCCAACATTTTTACCCACCCGTTTAGGTTTACCTCGAATATTTGAAGTATTCACATTTAAAACCTTTACCTTGAATAACCTCTCCACAGCCTTCTTTATTTCAATCTTGTTGGCATTTTTACTTACCTCAAAGGTAAGCTGATTGTACTTCTCTTTTTGAACATCACCCTTTTCAGTAATCATAGGGCTTTTTATAATCTTATATAAATCTTTCATAGTGACAACCTTGCCTCTATCTTCTCAACAGAAGGCATAACCAGGATTAGATTTTCATATTTTAGTATATCATAGACATTTAGACCCTCGGGGGGCAAGAGTTTGACATTTTGGATATTTCTTACTGACCTTTCCAGGTTGAAATTATCCTCATCAATTATCAGAACATTTTCTACTCCCATGTTCTGAAGTGTCTGTATAAGGGACTTGGTTTTAATTTCTTTTAACTCAAAACTATTTAAAATAGTTATCTTGTCTTCCTTTAACTTCAAAGTTAAGACAGATTTTAATGCCTCCCTTCTAATCTTCTTAGGAAGGGAATAGGAATAATCCTTGGGAGCTGGGCCAAATACAGTACCACCTCCTACCCAAAGAGGAGACCTTCGTGAGCCAACCCTAGCCCTGCCTGTACCTTTCTGACGCCAGGGTTTGACACCACCCCCTTGAACCATAGCCCGATTTTTGGTTGAGGCAGTCCCTCTTCTCCTATTTGTCTGCTGCATAATCACAACATCAGAAATTAAGTGTGGCTTTATCTCAACATTAAAAATTTCGTCATTGAGATTTATCTCTGAAATCTTTCTCTTTTCAATATCATAAACATCTAGAACCGGCATTTACTAACTCCTAAGTACCCTTGGGTCTACCATTAATCACTTCTCTTTTTTATACTACTCCTGATGATAACTATTCCATTTCGAGAGCCGGGAACAGCACCTTTTACTAGAATCAGATTTTCTTCGGGCATTACTTCAACAACCTGGATATTCTGGACAGTTACCGTATCTCCACCTAGACGACCAGGCATCTTCCTTCCTTTAAAAACTCTTGAAGGGTAAGCACTCGCGCCAATAGAACCAGGGGCCCTATGAAACATTGAACCATGAGCACCAGGCCCTCCCCTGAAGCCCCATCTCTTAACAACTCCTGTAAAACCTTTACCTTTACTAATCCCGGTTACATCAACAAAATCTCCAGCATTAAATACGTCAACAGTAATCTTCTCTCCTTCTTGATAGTCATCAATTTTTTCAATCTTAAATTCCTTCAGATAAGCATATGGACTTACCTTATGTTTCTTTAAATGACCCCCAAGGGGTTTGTTAATCTTGTTATTCTTTTTCTGAGAAAAACCCAATTGTAAAGCATCATATCCATCATTTTCTAAAGTCTTCTTTTGTACTACAGCACAAGGACCTGCTTCTATCACTGTTACCGGCAATACATCTCCTTCTTGGGAATAAACCTGGGTCATCCCTAACTTTCGTCCAATTATCCCTCTGGTCATGTCAATATTCTCCAGCTGCTACAGTTTAATTTCTACATCAACCCCTGCTGAGAGGTCTAACTTCATAAGGGCATCAATTGTCTGCTGAGTTGACTCCATTATATCTAAAAGTCTCTTATGGGTTCTTATTTCAAATTGTTCCCTGGATTTCTTGTCAACATGAGGGGAACGTAAAACACAATACTTATTAATCACTGTAGGAAGAGGTATAGGTCCAGCAACCTTTGCCCCAGTCCTTTTAGCAGTCTCAACGATCTCTTCGGCAGACTGATCTAAAAGTCTGTAATCGTAGGCCTTTAAACGAATTCTTATCTTTTTACTTTGTTCATTCATTGCTTAAAACCCCATCTCTTTCCTACATATTAATTGTTTTATTTTATTCAATAATATCACTTATCACACCAGCGCCTACAGTTCTACCACCTTCACGAATAGCAAACCTCAACTCCTTCTCCATCGCTATCGGAGTTACCAAATCTACACTCAACGATACATTGTCTCCAGGCATTACCATCTCTACCCCCTCCGGTAACGCCACTACCCCAGTAACATCTGTAGTCCTAAAATAAAACTGCGGCCTATAACCATTGAAAAACGGAGTGTGCCTACCCCCCTCCTCCTTCGCCAATATGTAAACCTCCGCCTTAAACCTCTTGTGTGGAGTTATACTGCCAGGCTTCGATACAACCTGCCCACGCTCTACCTCGTCCCGCTTCGTCCCCCGAAGTAATACCCCTATGTTGTCCCCAGCCTGACCCTGATCCAATATCTTCCTGAACATCTCAACCCCTGTACATACTGTCTTCAATGTCGGCCTTATCCCCACTATCTCAACCTCATCCCCTACCTTGATTACCCCACGCTCAGCCCTGCCTGTCACTACTGTACCCCTGCCAGATATGCTGAAAACATCCTCCACAGGTAATAAAAACGGCTTGTCTATGTCCCGAACAGGCTCAGGAATATACGCATCTACCGCATCCATTAACTCCAATATACTCCTACAATTATTACACTCTCTCTTGCCACAACCACACTCCAACGCCTTAAGCGCTGACCCAGATATAACAGGTATCTCATCCCCAGGAAAATCATAATCAGTCAAAAGCTCTCTAACCTCTAACTCCACTAACTCCATTAACTCCTGATCATCTACCATGTCCGCCTTGTTCAAATATACAACTATGTAAGGCACTCTAACCTGCCTGGCTAATAATATGTGCTCTCTCGTCTGAGGCATCGGACCATCCGCAGCACTAACCACTAAAACCGTACCATCCATCTGCGCCGCACCTGTAATCATGTTCTTTATGTAATCCGCATGCCCAGGACAATCTATATGCGCATAATGCCTCTTCCCCGTCTCATACTCCACATGCGCTATCGCTATCGTTAACCCACGCTCCTTCTCCTCCGGCGCATTGTCTATACTATCATAAGACCTAAACTCCGCAAAACCCTGATTACTCAATACCCTGGTTATCGCTGAAGTCAATGTCGTCTTACCATGATCAACATGACCTATCGTACCTATGTTAACATGCGGCTTAGTCCTCTCAAACCTCTTCTTTGACATGCCTGTATCCCCCCTTCCCAGGAATTTTTCCCTATCATACCTATCCCAAGATATTCTCAGCAATGGAAGCTGGAACCGGTTCATAATGGGAAAACTGCATAGTATAAGTAGCTCTACCCTGTGTAGCCGATCGCAAGTCGGTTGAATAACCAAACATATTAGCCAGTGGTACCCTACTTTCTATAATCTTCCAGCTTGTCCTAACATTCATATCTAAAACTTTCCCTCTTCTAGAAATAAGATTGCTGACTACCTCACCAATAAATTCCTCTGGAACCATCACTTGAACGGCCATAATAGGTTCCAATAAAATCGGCTGGGCTTTCTTTGCCCCTTCTCTAAAACCTATAGAGCCGGCAATCTTAAATGCCAATTCTGATGAATCAACCTCATGGTAAGAACCATCGTATAGCGTAACCCTCACATCTACTACAGGATATCCAGCTAAAACCCCCCTCCCCATAGCTTCCATCACACCTTTTTCTATCGCGGGAATATATTCTTTAGGGATACTCCCCCCTATAATTCTATTAACAAATTCGAAACCTGCCCCCCGTTCTTGAGGTTCTAATTCAAGCCATACATCTCCGTATTGACCACGCCCTCCTGACTGACGAACAAATCTACCCTCTGATTTAACCGATTTAGTAATAGTTTCTTTAAAAGCCACCTGTGGTTTGCCAACATTAGCAGCCACCTTAAATTCCCTAAGTAACCTGTCCACAATTATCTCTAAGTGCAACTCCCCCATCCCAGAAATAATAGTCTGATTTGTCTCTTCATCTATACGGACATTGAAAGACGGATCCTCTATAGTCAATCTGTTAAGTGACTCTGCCAGTTTTTCTTGATCAGCGCGCGTCTTAGGCTCAATTGCAACAGAGATAACCGGATCAGGAAACTCCATGGATTCTAAAATTACTGGATGGCTTTTATCACAAAGGGTATCACCTGTAATAGTATTTTTTAAACCAACGGCAACGGCAATATCACCTGCATAGACCTCTCTAACTTCCTCCCTTTTGTTCGAATGCACCTTTAAAAGCCTACCAATTCTCTCCTTCTTATCCTTAGTAGAATTGTATACATACAAACCCTTCTCAAGAAACCCAGAATAAACTCTAAGGAAGTACTGCTGGCCTACAAATGGATCATTCATAATTTTAAAGACCAAAGCTGAAAAAGGGGCATCATAGTCTGCCTCTCTTGTCACTTCTTCACCATCAGGGTTAACTCCTTTAACTGACGGAACATCTTTAGGAGAAGGAAGATAGTCAACAATACCATCTAATAAAGGTTGAATTCCTTTGTTCTTAAATGCTGCACCGCAGAACACGGGAATAAGCCTGTTAGCTATAGTCTCACTTCTAATTACTTGTTTAAGTTCTTCATTGGTGATAGTTTTTCCCTCCAGGTATCTACCCATTAATATCTCATCTTGCTCAGCCACAGACTCAATAAGCTTATCTCGATATTCCAAAGCTAAATCAGTTAAATCTGGGGGGATACCCTCTTCTTTAAATTTTGCCCCTAGAGTGCTCTCATCATAAACCATAGCCTTCATTTTAATCAGATCAATAACACCCCTGAAGTTTTCCTCCTTGCCAACAGGCAACTGCAGAACTATGGGATTAGCCTGCAGTTTGTTTTTCATCATATCGATCACATGGGAAAAATCAGCTCCTACTCTATCCATCTTATTGATAAAGGCAATCCTTGGAATATGATACTTATCCGCTTGCCTCCAAACAGTCTCTGATTGGGGTTCAACACCTCCTACCGAGCAAAATATAACCACAGCTCCATCTAAAATACGCAAAGATCTTTCAACCTCTATAGTAAAATCAACATGGCCAGGGGTGTCGATGATGTTAATCCTATTACTATTCCAGAAACAAGTTGTAGCCGCAGAGGTTATGGTAATACCTCTCTCTTGTTCTTGCTCCATCCAGTCCATTATGGCTGATCCATCGTTGACTTCACCCATCTTATAAGAAACACCCGTATAATATAGTATTCTTTCCGTAGTTGTAGTTTTACCTGCGTCTATATGTGCCATAATCCCTATATTTCTTGTCTTTTGTAACGGAACTAGTATTGCCAAATTTATGCCAACCTCGAAAACATAAAAAAAGACTCAAACTAAAGATTGAATATGCCAAAAACAAATAACACTCCTTCTATCAATAAGTCTAAGCCTAATCCTAAGATTAAAGACCCTTTAACCACACCAATTTGTGAAGCTGGGTAGTGTCTTTGATGGGAAGACCTATGGCATCTTTCTACCAACGGTAATGGGCAAAAGCCTTATTGGCTTCAGCCATCTTATGAGTATCTTCCTTCTTTTTGAAAGCTGCACCCCTGTTATTTGCGGCATCAAGAATTTCCGCAGCTAATTTTTCTGCCATTGTCTTTTCTTGTCTTTTCTTAGCAAAAGTAATTAACCAGCGTATCCCCAAAGCAACTCGTCGCTCAGATCTAACTTCCATAGGTACTTGGTATGTTGACCCACCAACACGGCGAGATTTAACTTCAATAACTGGCTTAACATTATCCAAAGCCTTTTGAAAAATCTTGATAGGATCAGACTTCGTTTTCTCCCTAATTATATCAAAAAAGCCGTAAGTTATGGATTCGGCTAAACTCTTTTTCCCTTTCAGCATAATTATATTGATAAACTTTGCTACGTTTATATCCTTATACTTAGGATCCGGCAAGATATTTCTTTTAGGTACTTCCCTTCTTCTAGGCATCTTTCTACCCCACAGGTTTTGAATAACTAAACATTTATTGCTAAAACTTACTTCGGTTTCTTTGCCCCGTATTTAGAACGGCCCCTCTTCCTGTCTATAACTCCTCCAGAATCCAGAGTCCCCCTAATAACATGATATCTAACGCCTGGCAAATCTTTAACCCTTCCCCCTCTAATTAAAATCACAGAGTGCTCTTGAAGGTTATGCCCTACTCCCGGTATATAAGAAGTAACCTCTATACCATTAGTCAGTCTAACTCTAGCTACTTTTCTCAATGCTGAATTGGGTTTTTTAGGCGTCGAGGTATAAACTCGAGTACAAACACCCCTTTTCTGTGGCGAGTTCCCTAAAGCAGGAGCATCCGTTTTCTTTTTGACCTTCTTACGCCCCTTTCTGACCAATTGGTTTATAGTAGGCACATTAACTCCCTTCTAAAATTGTTAACCATAAAATTAGGTATATTCTCAATAATCGCTTTATTTGTCAAGCTTTTTATTTGCCAACACTATTTTTCTTCCACACAAATTCCCTCTTTAGAATTCACAACTTCTGTCTTCAAATTCCTGTATCCTGGAAAACCCGTGCCAGCTGGAATTAATCTACCCATAATTACATTCTCTTTTAAACCCTTCAAACAGTCACATTTCCCATCAATGCTGGCTTGAGTTAACACTTTAGTTGTCTCTTGGAAAGAAGCTGCTGAAATAAAGCTATCAGTACTCAACGAAGCCTTGGTGATTCCAAGAAGCAGAGGCTCAGCAATAGCTGGTTTACCTCCTTTTGCCCTTATTTTTTCATTTTCCTCTTCAAACACATACCTCTCCACCTGTTCCCCGATTAGAAAATCTGTATCTCCGACTTCTTTTATCCTAACTCGACGAAGCATCTGTCTAACGATTACCTCAATATGCTTATCATTTATCTTCACGCCTTGGAGACGATAAACTTCTTGTACTTCGTCAACCAGATACCTTGCCAGCTCTTTCTCTCCAAGGATATACAGAATATCGTGAGGATTCGCTGGACCATCCATAAGAGGCTCCCCTGCCCTCACTCTATCCCCTTCATGAACACTTATATGTTTTCCTTTAGAGATCAGGTATTCTTTAGGTTCACCAACTTCTGGAGTAATTATAACCCTTCTCCTCCCTTTGATATCTTTACCAAAGGAAACAATACCATCGATTTCGGATATTACAGCATATTCCTTAGGTTTCCTCGCCTCAAACAACTCAGCAACCCTGGGTAATCCTCCAGTTATATCCTTCGTCTTGGTAGTCTCTCGAGGAATCTTGACAATAACATCTCCAGCATTTACTCTATCCCCTTCATTTACTATAATATTTGCTTTGACGGGGAGAAGGTATCTCGCAGGGGATTCGGATCCAGGCAACTTAGCAGTACGGCCACTTTCATTCTTGATAGAAATCCTTGGACGGGTATCAGGGTCCTTTGATTCAATAATCACCTTTCTCGAAAGACCAGTAACCTCATCTACTTGCTCCTGCATAGTAACACCTTCTATTATATCCCCAAATTTAACAGTCCCAGAAACCTCTGTTAAGATAGGAGTGGTATATGGATCCCATTCTGCAAGTAGTTGTCCTGGCTTGACAGCCTCTTTTTCTTCAATCCTAAGCTTTGCACCATAAATAAGAGAGTATCGCTCTCTTTCTCTTTCATCGCTGTCGAGTATCGCAATCATACCGTTACGATTCATTACTACTAAGTTGTTTTCTTTATTTCTAACAGCACTCAAATTTATAAACTTAACCTTTCCTTCAGTCCTCGACTCAAGGGTACTTTGCTCGGCACGCCTACTGGCTGTTCCGCCAATATGGAATGTCCTCATAGTCAATTGGGTTCCAGGTTCTCCTATGGATTGGGCGGCAATTACCCCCACAGCCTCACCCAGATTGACTTTTTTCCCACGGCCAAGATCCCTACCATAGCACTCCACACAGATTCCATTATTTAACCGACAGGTTAAAACGGAACGAATCTTTACCCTTTCAATACCAGCTTCTTCAATCTTTTTAGCAAGATTTTCATCAATCTCTTGATTGGCATCTACTATTATTTTCCCAGTAAAAGGATCTTTTATGTTGTCTAAAGCAACCCTACCTAATATTCGATCACCCATTCGCTCAATAATCTCTCCACCTTCCACCAAGGAAGAGACATATATCCCATCCAGAGTCCCACAATCAGCCTCAGTTATAATAGCATCCTGCGCCACATCTACCAACCTGCGGGTAAGATACCCTGAATTGGCAGTTTTTAAAGCTGTATCGGCAAGACCTTTACGAGCCCCATGAGTGGATATAAAGTATTGTAGAACAGTTAACCCTTCCCTAAAATTTGCCGTAATCGGTGTTTCGATGATTTCTCCAGATGGTTTTGCCATCAATCCCCTCATACCTGCTAACTGTCTAATTTGTTGCGCACTTCCTCTAGCACCAGAATCCGCCATCATAAATATAGGATTAAAACTAGGTATTTCCTTCTTTTTACCATCAGTTCCAATTATCTCTTCCGTACCCAGCTCATGTAACATATCATCAGCAATCTTCTCCGTAGCCTGTGCCCAGATATCGATTACCTTATTGTACCTCTCACCATCAGTTATAAGTCCTTCGGTATACTGGGTTTCAATTTCACGGACCTCGCTATGGGATTTCTCCAGAAATTCTAATTTATTCGGAGGAATAAGCATATCATCGATTGAAATAGAAATTCCAGCTTTTGTAGCAAATTGATATCCCAAATCCTTCAATCTATCAGCCAAAATAACAGTCTTCTTGTTACCACATAATCTATAGCATTGGTCGATTAAATTGGCCAGTTCCTTCTTGTTCATTACCCTATTAATGGAGCTAAAAGAAATCTCATCAGGGACTATTTCCTTTAAAAGAATTCTTCCTACTGTTGTTTCTACCAGTTCTCCATCCATTCTCACCACAATTTTTGCATGGAGGTCTATTTCCGAAGAATCATAGGCTATTCTTACTTCCTCTGGATTAGAAAACACCTTACCTGAACCTTTAACAAAGTCTTTGTCTCGAGTCATATAATAGATACCCAAAACAATATCCTGTGTAGGAACAATTATAGGTCTTCCGTTGGCAGGGGATAGGATATTGTTTGTGGACATCATCAAAGCCCTTGCTTCAATCCGTCCCTCGATGGATAGCGGGACATGAACAGCCATCTGATCCCCATCAAAATCAGCATTAAAAGCAGCGCATACCAATGGATGCAATTGAATGGCTTTACCTTCAATTAAAACCGGCTCAAATGCCTGAATTCCCAGCCTATGTAAAGTTGGTGCCCGGTTTAGAAGAATAGGGTACTCCTTAACTACCTCTTCTAGAATGTCCCATACCTCCGGCGTTTCTTTTTCAACCATCTTCTTTGCACTTTTAATAGTATTAACATATCCTTTTTCCTCTAATTTGTTATAAACAAACGGTTTAAAAAGCTCTAACGCCATCTTTTTGGGAAGTCCACATTGGTGTAACCTTAGTTCTGGGCCAATAACAATAACTGAACGGCCAGAGTAATCAACGCGTTTACCCAAGAGATTTTGTCTAAACCTTCCTTGTTTACCTTTAAGCATGTCACTCAGAGATTTTAATGGCCTTTTGTTCCTTCCGGTAATGGCCCTTCCTCTTCTTCCATTATCGAACAAAACATCTACGGCTTCCTGAAGCATTCTCTTCTCATTACTAATAATAATCTCAGGAGCATCCAGTTCCAAAAGCCTTTTCAACCTGTTATTTCTGTTAATAACTCTACGATAGAGATCATTAAGATCGGAGGTAGCAAATCGCCCACCGTCTAATGGAACCAATGGCCTCAAATCAGGTGGGATAACAGGTACAACCTTTAATATCATCCATTCAGGTTTATTCCCAGAATTTTTGAAAGATTCTACTACCCTCAATCTCTTCGCAATCTTCTTTCTCTTTGCCTCCGAAGTAGTACTTTTCATTTCCAAGCGTAACTCTTCAGAAAGCTTGTCTACCTCTATATTTTTCAATAGTTCTCTGACAGCTTCTGCACCCATACCAGCAGAAAAATTATCCCCATATTCCCTTTTAGCTTTTCGATATCCCTCTTCCGTTAATAATTCCCCTATTTTCAACGGGGCATCATTAGGATTTATAACCACATAGCATTCAAAATATAGGATTTTCTCTATCTCTCTCAGGGTCATGTCTAACAAAGCACCCATTCTACTGGGAAGACTCTTTAAAAACCAAATATGGGCAACTGGTGATGCTAGTTCTATATGTCCCAATCTTTCTCGACGAACCTTCGACTGAATAACTTCAACTCCGCACTTTTCACAGACAACACCCCGATGTTTTAACCTCTTGTACTTTCCACAATTACATTCATAGTCTTTAGTAGGGCCAAAAATCTTGGCACAGAATAAACCATCTCTTTCTGGCTTAAAAGTTCTATAATTAATGGTCTCAGGTTTCTTAACCTCTCCATGTGACCAACTCCTAATAGTTTCTGGCGAAGCCAGGGATATCTTTAGAGAGCTAAAACTCAATGGGCTCTGGGGGTTTTCAAAAATTCCAAAGGAGTCTTTCACACTCAACCCTCCTACATTTTAGAAGTTTTGGATATACAATGTATGTCTTTTATCCGCCTATGAAGGACTGACTAACAATTTTAATTAATCTTTTCCTCTTCAGAACTCTGGAAATCCTTATACAACCCTTCCTCCTCAATTAACTCCACATCCAGCGCTAAACTCTGAAGCTCTTTGACCAAGACATTGAACGATTCAGGCAATCCTGACTCCAGAACATTCCCGCCTTTGACTATGGTTTCATAGGTCTTAGTCCTTCCCCACACATCATCAGATTTTACTGTAAGAAACTCCTGTAAGCAGTACGCGGCTCCATAAGCCTCAAGAGCCCAAACCTCCATCTCTCCCAACCTCTGTCCACCGAATTGAGCCTTTCCTCCAAGCGGTTGTTGAGTGACTAGAGAGTATGGCCCAATAGATCGGGCATGAATCTTATCATCTACTAAGTGGTGTAGTTTCATCATATAGATCATTCCCACAGTCACCTTCTGATCGAAGGCTTCTCCTGTCCTTCCATCAAAAAGTATGGTCTTGCCGGAGACAGGTAACCCGGCTAATGCAAGGGATTTTTTAACCTCATCTTCCGAGGCTCCATCAAAAACAGGAGAGGACATATATACTCCATTTCTAAGCTTCTTTGCCAATTCAATTATCTCTTCATCAGAGCTTTCATCAATGATCTGATCGAATTCTTTGGATGAATATATCTCCTTGATTTTTGATTTTATTACCTCAACACCGTAGTTTTTCTCAAGATATTCATTTATACAGTTACCCAATCCTTTGGAAGCCCAGCCCAGATGAGTCTCTAAAATCTGTCCAACATTCATCCTTGAAGGAACCCCCAGGGGATTAAGTACTATATCAACTGGAGTCCCATCTTCTAAATAGGGCATGTCTTCTTCTGGCAAAACCCTAGAAAGCACTCCTTTATTCCCATGTCTACCTGCCATCTTGTCACCAACAGACAGCTTCCTTTTGGCAGCAACATTAACCTTTACCATCTTTATGACTCCAGGTGGTAACTCATCACCCTTCGTTATCCGGTTGATCTTCTGTTCAAATACCAATCTTACTAAATCAACCTGTTCATTAAGAACTTCAATGATTCTATCAATTTCAGACTCAATATCTTTACCGTCAACAATTGAGATATCCCTCAATTTAGCAAAAGGGATATTAGGAATATCCTCTTCTGTAATAACCTGCCCTTTCTTTAATAAAACAGTGCCTTCTTTATCAACTGTTAATTTCGTAGCAGAGGTTTTTCCAATCAAGAGCTTCTTGATCTTTTGAACAGCACAATCCTTTAGGATATTAATCTCATCTTCCTGATCAGTTAATAGTCTTGATACCTCAGAATTCTCAATATATTTTGTCCTTTCATCCTTTTCTACCCCTCGTCTTGAAAATACTTTTGCATTAATTATTGTCCCTTGAACCCCTGGCGGAACCCTTAAAGAAGTATCTTGTACATCTCTAGCCTTCTCACCAAAAATTGCCCTGAGTAATTTTTCTTCAGGTGAGAGTTGAGTCTCTCCTTTTGGTGTAATCTTCCCAACCAAAATGTCTCCGGGGCCTACTTCAGCACCAATACGAATAATTCCACTCTCATCAAGATCCTTTAAAGACTCCTCACCGAGATTAGGTATATCTCTGGTAATCTCCTCTTTTCCCAATTTTGTGTCTCTAGCAACTACCTCAAATTCCTCTATGTGAATTGAAGTAAAGCTATCATCCTTCAGGACTTTCTCACTTATCAGGATAGAATCTTCAAAGTTATAACCACCCCATGGCATAAAGGCTGCCAAAACATTATGCCCCAAAGCAAGCTCCCCCATATATGTTGCTGTGCCATCTGCAATAATTTCCCCTTTTTTTATTTCATCTCCAATATTCACCAAGGGCTTTTGATTAATACAGGTGTTTTGATTAGAACGCTGATATTTGACAAGATTATAGATATCAATACTACTATCTAACCATTTTTCTTCTTCTTTAATTCTTACTACAATGCGAGAGGAATCTACATTTTCAACTACACCATTTCTCTTCGCTATCACAGTTACCCCTGAATCTTTAGCAATAACACTCTCGATCCCTGTTCCTATCAAAGGAGCATCCGTACGCATTAGAGGCACTGCTTGTCGTTGCATATTAGAACCCATAAGCGCTCTGTTTGCATCATCATTCTCCAAAAAGGGAATCAATGAAGCTGCTACACTAACCAGTTGGTTAGGAGAGACATCCATAAAATCAACTTCCTCTGGTGAAATCATAATGAACTCCCCACCCTTACGAGCAGAAATTACCTCCCTAACAAATCTTCCGTTTTCATCCAGTAGAGCATTAGCCTGAGCGATAATATGATCCTCCTCATCTATTGCAGAGAGATATTTGATATTCCTCGTTACAACTCCATTAATCACTTCTCTATAAGGGGTTTCGATAAAGCCATATTCATTAACCCTGGCAAAGGTGCTTAAAGAGACAATTAGACCGATATTTGGCCCCTCAGGGGTTTCAACAGGACAGATTCTTCCATAATGGGTGGGATGTACATCTCTGACTTCAAATCCTGCCCGTTCTCTGGTCAAACCACCCGGACCCAATGCACTGAGACGCCGTTTATGAGTAACCTCTGACAAAGGATTCGTTTGATCCATAAATTGAGAAAGCTGACTACTGCCAAAGAATTCTTTAACCACGGCTAAAACAGGTTTAGCATTAATCAGATCATGAGGCATCAGCGTTTCAATCTCTTGCAAACTCATTCTTTCCTTAATGGCTCTCTCCATTCGCACTAAGCCAAGTCGGTACTGGTTTTCAACGAGTTCTCCAACTGACTTAACTCTTCTATTTCCTAGGTTATCAATATCATCTATTGATCCTTTTCCGTTCTTCAACTCCACAAGCACCCTAACAGCTTCTAGAATGTCTTCCCTTCTAAGTGTCCTATGCTTTAGAGGGATATTCAAACCCAACTTATAATTTAGTTTTAACCTCCCGACCTCCGATAGATCATAACGCTCAGGATTAAAAAAAAGATTACTAAAAAAGATGCTGGCAGTTTCCACAGTAGGTGGATCACTAGGACGTAACCTTCGGTAAATCTCAATTATTGCTTCTTCGGCACTAGATATTTTGTCAATAGCCAATGTATTCCGCAATGACAAGTCAATGTTCCCATCAGTGATATGAAGCAAGTCAAATTCCTTTATTCCCCTGGATTTTATCTCCTTAAATTTCTCAAGTGTAAGTTCATCGTTACATTTAAGGACAACTTCTTCTGAATTAGGGTCAATTACATCATGAGAACTGATACATCCCAATATATCTTCAACTCCAACAGAAATATGCTTTATTCCGGCATCTATCAGCTTGCGAACAACAGTCTGGGTTATTTTCCTACCCTTCTTAATAATTATTTCACCAGTTTCTGGGTACATGATATCGTTTGAAGTTTTAACCCCTACTAAAAGGTCAGGTTCCATACTTCTATATATCATATTGCCTTTAAGAATGATCCTTTCGGATTTATAATAATAATTTAACAGATCTTCAGTAGAATACCCTAATGCTTTAATCAAAATAGTTGCCGGAAATTTTCGTCGTCTGTCAATACGTACAAAAATTATATCTTTGGGGTCAAATTCTAAATCTATCCATGATCCCCGCTGAGGGATAATCCTTGCAGAATAAAGTAATTTACCACTAATATGGGTTTTACCTTTATCGTGATCAAAGAATATTCCTGGGGATCGATGCAATTGGCTGACTATTACTCTTTCTGTTCCATTGATGACAAAAGTTCCATTATCAGTCATCAATGGGATCTCTCCAAAATAGACCTCCTGTTCTTTAACGTCTCTAATGTTTCGGGGGCCTGTTTCATCATCAACATCCCAAACAACAAGCCGTACAGTAACTTTAAGGGGAAGGGCATAAGTCATTCCCCTTTGACGGCATTCATCCACCCCATACTTCGGTTCTCCCATATTATAACTCACGAAATCCAGGGAGGAAATCCCGTTGAAATCTCTTATTGGAAAAACACTCTTAAATACCCCTTGCAGCCCGATATCCTCACGCTTATCAGGGTCGTTATCCTTTTGTAAAAATCTTTCATAAGACCTCTTTTGGATATCTATAAGGTCAGGGATATCAATAATCTTTTGGATCCTTGCAAAATTTTTTCGTATCATACGGTTATTCAATGATACTGAACGACCCATATTAACTCCTCTCAAGTCGGTAATCGTCTCGGAATTTATACAACTCATTGAAGTTAAAGATACTTTTTTGTTTTGCCCACAAAAATGGAAATCGTGAATCGTATGTCGAATAAAAACAAAAGCTACCCCGTTTCCGATTCTCGGTTCCTGAACAATGCTCTATTCAACCTCTACAGTAGCTCCTACTTCTTCTAATTGTTTCTTAATATCTTCAATCTCTGCTTTAAGAACCCCTTCCTTAATAGCTTTAGGTGCACTCTCAACCAACTCCTTAGCTTCTTTTAACCCCAGTCCTGTAAGGGCTCTAACTACTTTAATAACTTGGATTTTTTTATCCCCCACTGCTTTCAGTATTATATTAAATTCTGTTTTTTCTTCAGCAACTGCTTCGGTCGGTGCCTGACCGGTGGGCGCAACAGCAACCGGGGCTAAGGCTGAAACACCAAATTTCTCTTGCAATTCTTTTATAAATCCCGAAAGCTCCAGAACTGTCATATTCTCTATAAAATCAATAACATCTTCTTTAGTAACTTTTGCCATATCTTAATCCCCCCTAGTTTAATTTAATTTAATTTAATTTCGACTGTTATTTCATTTTTTCTTTAATCGCTTCTAGTACACAAATAAATTTTGAGATTATACCATTTAAAACCTGTACCAGGCTCGTTTGACTCGAAGCAAATAGAGACAGCATATGTGCCAATAGCGCTTCTCTGCCTGGGGTCTCAGCAAGTAATTTAATATCATCGGTTGTTATAACTTTACCATCTAACACTCCAGATTTAATCTCTAACTTTGGATAATCTTTGCTAAATTTTATTAAAACCTTTGCCGGAGATAGAGGATCATCATAGCTAATAGCAATCGCAGTAGGACCATTAAAATAATCATCCAGTAACTCTAACTCCGTAGCCTTAGAGGCAAGTTTTACAATACTATTTTTAACAACTCTATATTCTACTGCTTCGCTTCGAAGCTCCCTTCTTAGCTTATTTATTTCCTCTACATTCAGACCACAATAGTCTGTAAGAATAGCAACTTTTGCTTTTCGAAATTTCCCGTTAAGCTCTGAAATAATTTGTTCTTTCAATTTTCTATTCAACGGTATCCAACCCTCCTTTTTGAGTAGGGATTAAAAACTTGTCCATCCTTTTTTAACAACTAAAAATAATTACAAAATAAAAACCTCTGGTAGATTCAGAGGCTATGGCGATTAAGGATATGGACTTTACTCCTCTAATCTTACTTTAATCTCCCTCTAACATGTAGAGGGTCGATCTTTACTCCGGGGCCCATGGTTGAAGCAAGGACTACACTACGCAAATACACTCCTTTACTTGAAGGTGGTTTTGCTTTAATTATAACATCGAGAAGTGACATAATATTATCCAATATCTTTTCTAAACTGAAAGAGACCTTTCCAACAGGCACATGAACTATGCCTGTCTTGTCAGCCTTAAAATCAACCTTCCCGGCTCTTAGCTCTTTAACCACACGGGCAACATCAAAAGTCACAGTACCAACCTTGGGATTTGGCATTAATCCCCGTGGTCCTAAAATTTTGCCTATTTTCCCAACAAGACTCATCATATCCGGAGTAGCAACAACCTTATCAAACCCCAGCCATCCTCCAGCAATTTTGTCGATCAAATCCTCAGATCCAACAAAATCAGCACCAGCTTCATTTGCTTCCTTCTCTTTTTCTCCCTTTGCAAAGACCAAAATTGTAACCTCTTTACCTGTTCCACTAGGTAAAACTACAGTCCCTCTTACCATTTGATCAGGCTTTCTAGGATCAATGCCAAGCTTAATGGAAACATCAATCGATTCATCGAATTTGGCATACGAACTGTCTTTTACAATTTTTATACCTTCCTCCAACTCATACTTTTTAGTTGTATCAACCTTTTTTACTGCCTCTAAATATTTTTTCCCTTTTTTTGCCACTTTCTTCTCCAAGTTACAACTTATCTCACCAAGTAGTTATTCGTGAGCCGTAATTAATGTTCACGACTCACCATTCACGATTTACGAATCTATTACTTCTATCCCCATACTTCTAGCTGTTCCCTCTATAGTCTTAATAGCACCAGGTAAATCAATTGCATTAAGATCCGGCTGTTTGGTCTTAGCAATCTCCTCTATTTGTTTGCGTGTAACTTTACCAACTTTATCTCTATTGGGTTCCCCAGAACCTTTCACAATTCCAGCTGCTTTTTTCAGTAAAACTGGCGCAGGAGGAGTTTTAGTAATGAAACTAAATGACCTATCGGCATATACGGTAATAACAACTGGGATTATCATACCTTCTTGCTTCTGAGTCTGAGCATTGAAGGACTTACAAAACTCCATTATATTAACCCCATGTTGCCCCAATGCCGGGCCTACCGGAGGGGAGGGAGTCGCTTTACCTGCTGTAACTTGAAGTTTTATAATCCCAATAATCCTTTTAGCCATTAATACCCTCCTAGATTAAATCTTTTGGACTTGAAGGAACTCCAGTTCTACCGGCGTAGATCTACCGAAGATACTCACAAAAACCTTTAACTTTCCTTTTTCAGGTTTAACTTCTGCAACAACACCATTAAAATTTGTAAAGGGGCCGTCAATCACTCTAACGGTATCTCCCTCCTCGTATAATACTTTGGGTTTTGGCTTAAGGGTCCCTTCACTCATCTGATTCAATATCTCTTTTATTTCTTCATCCGGAATAGCTACTGGATCGGTTCTTCCACCTATAAAACCTGTAACTTTAGGAGTATTCCTAACAATGTGCCAAGTTTCGTTATTTAATTCCATATTGATTAGTATATATCCTGGGAAAATCTTTCGGTCAGAAGTCTTTTTCTCGCCCTTAACAAGCTCAACAACCTTTTCTGACGGCACAAGAATTTCAGAAAAAAAATCTTCTTTTTTATGGGACTTTATTCGTTCTTCTATAGCCGCCTTAACCTGATTTTCACAGCCCGAATATGTATGAACCACATACCACTTTTTTGTCATTGTTTGAATTACAACTCACTAGATAAGATAAAATCTTAATCAACCTAAAATAATTCTGACCAGCCTCGATAACCCAATGTCAATAAGGCCCAAAAATATAGCTACGATAATTACAACAACCAAAACAACAGAAGTTGACCCAATAGTTTCTTTTCGAGAAGGCCAATTAACTTTTTTTAACTCAATTTTAACTTCCCTGAGAAACTTAATTATTTCATTAACCACTTGGAACTCTCTTATGGAGGTAAGTATCAGATGATGGCAGGCCAGGAGGGATTCGAACCCCCACCCCCCGGATTTGGAGTCCGGCGCTCTAGCCATTAGAGCTACTGGCCTACTTAGCCACCCAAAGTAAACTTAACACAACATTCTAAAACTTAAACAAACCCCTGGTTAAGGTTGCCATAAAGAGGCAGGACAAACAATAACAATAAGAACAAAAGCTTAAATAAAAATAGAACCACGCTCAGCATGGCATACCAAAAACACTCCAATAAATAGAAATGGTAGGTAACTTATTTGGTTTCCCTATGAATGGTATGATTACGGCAGAACCTACAATACTTCTTGAGTTCTAGTTTATTAGGTGTAGTTCTTTTGTTTTTTGTTGTTGTATAATTCCTCCTTTTACACTCACCACAAGCAAGGATAATAATCTCTCTCATATCTGAATCTTTTCATTTAATTATTTGACTTCAATTGTCTTAAATCAAAGCCATTATTTTATTCAATAATATCACTTATCACACCAGCGCCTACAGTTCTACCACCTTCACGAATAGCAAACCTCAACTCCTTCTCCATCGCTATCGGAGTTACCAAATCTACACTCAACGATACATTGTCTCCAGGCATTACCATCTCTACCCCCTCCGGTAACGCCACTACCCCAGTAACATCTGTAGTCCTAAAATAAAACTGCGGCCTATAACCATTGAAAAACGGAGTGTGCCTACCCCCCTCCTCCTTCGCCAATATGTAAACCTCCGCCTTAAACCTCTTGTGTGGAGTTATACTGCCAGGCTTCGATACAACCTGCCCACGCTCTACCTCGTCCCGCTTCGTCCCCCGAAGTAATACCCCTATGTTGTCCCCAGCCTGACCCTGATCCAATATCTTCCTGAACATCTCAACCCCTGTACATACTGTCTTCAATGTCGGCCTTATCCCCACTATCTCAACCTCATCCCCTACCTTGATTACCCCACGCTCAGCCCTGCCTGTCACTACTGTACCCCTGCCAGATATGCTGAAAACATCCTCCACAGGTAATAAAAACGGCTTGTCTATGTCCCGAACAGGCTCAGGAATATACGCATCTACCGCATCCATTAACTCCAATATACTCCTACAATTATTACACTCTCTCTTGCCACAACCACACTCCAACGCCTTAAGCGCTGACCCAGATATAACAGGTATCTCATCCCCAGGAAAATCATAATCAGTCAAAAGCTCTCTAACCTCTAACTCCACTAACTCCATTAACTCCTGATCATCTACCATGTCCGCCTTGTTCAAATATACAACTATGTAAGGCACTCTAACCTGCCTGGCTAATAATATGTGCTCTCTCGTCTGAGGCATCGGACCATCCGCAGCACTAACCACTAAAACCGTACCATCCATCTGCGCCGCACCTGTAATCATGTTCTTTATGTAATCCGCATGCCCAGGACAATCTATATGCGCATAATGCCTCTTCCCCGTCTCATACTCCACATGCGCTATCGCTATCGTTAACCCACGCTCCTTCTCCTCCGGCGCATTGTCTATACTATCATAAGACCTAAACTCCGCAAAACCCTGATTACTCAATACCCTGGTTATCGCTGAAGTCAATGTCGTCTTACCATGATCAACATGACCTATCGTACCTATGTTAACATGCGGCTTAGTCCTCTCAAACCTCTTCTTTGACATGCCTGTATCCCCCCTTCTCGTCCCTAACCACAAAAATGTAACTGGGACATATAAGTACGTCTGGAGCCCACGACCGGGATTGAACCGGTGACCTCTTCCTTACCAAGGAAGCGCTCCACCACTGAGCTACGCGGGCTTAGAAATGGAGCGGGAAACGGGATTCGAACCCGCGACCCTCAGCTTGGAAGGCTGATGCTCTAGCCAACTGAGCTACTCCCGCAAAAGACCTCAAAATGACACTTGTTAATGGTGGAGAGGGGAGGATTCGAACCTCCGAAGGCATCGCCGACAGATTTACAGTCTGTTCCCTTTGGCCACTTGGGAACCTCTCCCTAATTTACAGCCCTCAGTTATTTATTAAAGTCTTTTAGTTCTATTTAATAATTTATAATTCACTACTTATTGCCAAATATTGCTTTTATATGGAGCTGGCGATGGGACTTGAACCCGCAACCTGCTGATTACAAGTCAGCTGCTCTACCAATTGAGCTACGCCAGCATAAACAATTACTGTAACAATATTTGCTTATAAAATCAATATCAAATTTTTTAGGAAAAGCACTTCATTTATAGATAAAGACCAATTATTTTGTTTTTATTTGCTATTTTTATTAAATTAGCACCTTTTCCATTCCTTTACTGTGATACTCTTCTCTCATTAATAAAAATAAGTATTCAAAACCCCTACGAAATTTATCGACTGAAACCACATAATTAGGTTTTTTATATATATCATATATGAATATTCTGTCAAGAATTCTTTGTGAAAGGCCTAAAATAAGTCACTCCTTTAGGTGGAGAGATCCCTGATGCGTTAATCCATCATTATCACTCTAACTTAATCGACTACAGACTAATAATCGACAAATAACTTGCAAAGGTCTGGATAGATTACTGGGCGACTGTATAAACAGGAGCAAAAAGAAGATCGTTTGTATTGACAAAAACGTTTCATGGTGATATAATATAAAGATAAATAGGGGGATGTTTTTATATTGATGCCCCTATTTTTTTGCAAAATCTTTGATTGTTCTTTGAGAAAAAAAATTTGATATGCAAAAAATATTCATTTTTTGATTAGGATTAGGAGGGTTAATGGAAAAAACACTATCAATTATTAAACCCGATGGGGTAAAAAAAGGGATAATTGGAGAGGTTATCAAGAGATTTGAAAATAATGGGTTGAGAGTCGTCGCCATGAAGATGCTATGGATGGATAAAAAAGAGGCAGAAGGATTTTATGATGTACATAAGGGCAAAGATTTTTTTGATAGTCTGACTGATTTTATGTCTTCTGGCCCAGCAGTGATGATGGTTTTGGAAGGGGAAAATGCCATAGCGAAGAACCGTCAAATAATGGGTGCCACAAATCCAGAAAAGGCAGAGAAAGGAACTATTAGAAAAGAGTTTGCTTCTGGTATAGAAAGGAATATCGTTCACGGTTCGGATTCCCCCGAAACTGCCACCTCTGAAATTGCCTACTTCTTCAATGCCTTAGAAATATTCGATTATTAAGTTTTTCAGAGCAAATTTAAGTAAAGTATGCAAAATGAGTTAGATATTAAAAACTTAACAACGGATGATATAGAAAGCCTACTTCTGAATTTGGGTGAGGACAGATATAGAACCACTCAGATAGTCAGATGGGTTTATCAACGTGCTGCTACTTCATTTGATGAGATGACAAATCTTTCTAAAAAACTCAGGGAAAAGCTAAGTAAAGTATCTTATATAAGCGTATTGAATTTGATTAAAGAAGCTCATTCAAATGATGGAACCCGAAAGTATCTTTTTAAACTCGAAGATGGCAACCTAATCGAGAGCGTTCTCATACCTGAAACAGGTCGCCTGACCCTCTGTATTTCTACTCAGGTTGGTTGTGCTTTGGCGTGCAAGTTTTGTTTAACAGGGAAAGGGGGGTTTATAAGAAATCTGATGACAGCAGAAATAATCAATCAAATATGCTGTATCAAGGATTTTCTCCCAAAGAATGAAAGGATATCCAACCTTGTATTAATGGGGATGGGTGAACCACTGGCAAATTACAACAGTACTTTGAAGGCTCTACGTATAATTACTGATCCTAACGGGCTACAGTTCTCTCCCCGAAAGGTAACTCTATCCACTGCGGGTTTAGTGCCAGAGATAAAGAGGTTGGGAAAAGATATTAAGGTAAGCCTGGCTGTTTCCCTCAATGCTACAGAGGACACTACAAGGAATTATCTGATGCCCATTAACAGGAAATATCCACTGGAAATGCTGTTAAAGGCTTGCCATGAATTCCCTCTTCCCCCCAGGAAAAGAATTACTTTTGAATACATCCTGATCAAAGGGATAAACGATTCCCTCCATGATGCAAAACGGTTGATAAATATCCTCAAAGGAATAAGATGCAAAATTAACCTAATCCCTTTTAATGAGTACCCTGCTTCTGAGTACAAAAGACCTCATAATGACGTAATAAATAGGTTCCAACAGGTCTTGATAGATTCTAATTACACTTCCATCGTCAGAGCCAGCAGAGGCCTTGATATCCTTGCAGCCTGCGGACAACTCGGAAGCAGATGGCTAAATTCTTAATGCCTCTTTACCCGCCTTTATTATTTTTGACAACTCTACTGCCCTTCTGGCAAGAGCCCTGGCTCCATTCAATCCCCATTCATCCTTTAATATGCCAAGTTTATCTTTAGGATCATATTTCCCGGTAACCCCAAAGCTGGACACCCCACCTGCACCAAATAATACACCAGGGTGATGCACAGTAGCTGGTATCATTTCAAAGCCAAAGAAGAAGTAGTCAATGCTAAGCAGGGATGTTTCTACACCCCCGTGCCTCATCCATGCAACTGCTAAAGCTCCCCCTACTTTGTCTTTCAGCTTACCTTCATACACCTTACCAAAGGCAAATACCCTAAGTCTATCCAATACCTTGGCAAGGTGTCCAGAAATCCTAGAGATATACTCAGGAGTGGAAATGAGTAGCACATCGGCATCAAGGACTTTGGGAAAGATACCCACCATATCACTTCTATGGCACAAAACTTTCCAATCTCCTGTTTCCTCAAACACCAGTTGAAATGTACACAGTCCCTGATATCCTTATCCGCCAAGGCAACCGTTTCTGTCCTGACAGACTCTAGTCCCTCTACAGACTTCATTGCCTCTTTTAAGAAATGCTCTGTGTTCCCACCCTTAATCGGGCTCCCACAGATCCCCAATACTATTTATATCCATTCTATTTTCCTCCTTGGTTTTTTAGCAGCTTTGAAAAAGTTATTCTTGGGGGGAAGGTAAAAAAAATTTAGGTGATTGTAAAAGATTTGGCACCATAATATAATGGTGTCATGGACATAAAATCATTCGAACATACCGTAAAGACTGAGAATATAGCTTGGCGGTTTTTAGTAAAGTTGTGTTGGAAAAACTACC